>NZ_JBFUIR010000036.1:0-12500 GCF_056401755.1 Pseudomonas sp. P4_D7
AGCCCAGACCGTAATCGTTGCGAGTCATCAGAACCGGACGGCCTTCGTACCATTGCTGATCGTTTTCAATCAGACGTGCTTTGAGCAATGCGGCGGTGATGCGCTGATTCAGACCTTCGACGCCCCATGGCCCTTTGCGCACGGCGCACAGCAACTGGAAAGTGTCGAAAGCTTGCAAGACTTCGCGGGCCCAAACGACCCAGTCCGGATGTTCGAGGGGCCGAGCCGAGGGTGGGCGCTGGTCACGCAGCACACTCAGATAATGGCGGTAACCCTGCGGGCCGTCGCCGTGCCCTTCCAGCAGCAGGCGCTCCAGCTTGTGATCCTGTTCGCCCTTGAGCGGCAACGAATACACGTCGTCATAGTGTCCGGCGGTGAGCAACTGACGCGCTTCATCCGGCAACTGTTGATTGACCCGACGCGCGAGCTGACCGATCCCGCTGCCCTCGCCGAAGCGCCGGGAGTGACGCAGCATGACCACCTGCTGCGCCAGCGGGTGAGCGCCTTCGACGTCTTCATGCAAGCCGCTGCCCTGCAACGACTCACCGCTGACCGACTCCAGCCACTGTCGGGTCTGCGGGCTGTACCAGCCACCCTCGGCGTCACGGCACAAATCCCCCAGTACAGCGCCGGCCTCCACAGAGGCCAGTTGGTCCTTGTCGCCCAACAGAACCAGGCGTGCATGGGGTGGCAAGGCATCGAGCAGATTGGCCATCATTTCCAGGTCGATCATCGAGGCTTCGTCGACCACCAGCACATCCAGTGGCAAGCGATTGCCGGCGTGGTGGCGGAAATGGCGGGTGCCGGGACGGCTGCCCAGCAGGCGATGCACGGTGGTAACGTCACAAGGAATCTTCGCCCGCACCTCTTCGGTAACTTTCAGCGACTGCACCTGCTGGCTGATGGACTCGGTCAACCGCGCCGCGGCCTTGCCTGTCGGTGCCGCCAGACGAATCCGCAGCGGATGACCGGTAGCGACTGCGGGTGCTTGCAGCAGGGCCAGCAAACGCACGACCGTAGTGGTTTTGCCGGTCCCCGGCCCCCCGGTGACGATGCTGAAGGCACCACGAGTCGCAATGGCGCAGGCGAGTTTCTGCCAGTCGATCACCTCACCCGTTCTCGCTGATCCGAACAGTTCGTTCAAGCGCTGCGGCAGATCGTCCGGTGTTGCTTCGACTTGCTGCAGGCGCTCGCGCAACGCCGTATCAATGCGCCGTTCGTAGGTCCAGTAGCGTCGCAGATACAGACGTTTGCCCGACAATACCAGCGGGCGTTGCTGTGCGAAATCACTGGTATCCGCCGCCAGCGCGACCAAAGAGCTGCCGGCCAAAACCTTGCACCAGTGAGCACCGTCGAGCGCCTCAAGCAATTGCGACGGCAGCAACAGCACACCGCCTTGCACGTCGCCTTCGGGGGGCAGCGACAGCGCGAAGTCAGGAGCCTTCAGGGTTTCGTACAGATCAAGACAGACATGACCGTGGCCCAGTTGATGGCTGGTCAGGGCGGCAGCCAGCAGCACCAGCGGATCGGTGTCGCGCTCAAGTTCGTGCAGGAACGCGACGAACGCTTTGTCCAGCGCACGCAGCCAGCCACGCTCGACCCAACGAGTCAGCAATATCAACAGGTCATCGGCGCGAGTCAGCGGCGAAAGCCTCGACAGGCTGTCGGCTGCCAACGGCGTGGGGAGCAAATCGGCAAAGGTGCGGCTCATAGCAGGACTCCCTGTTCCCAGGCGGGTTCGGACTTGGGTTCAGGTTTTCCTTGAAACATACGGTCGAGACGCTCGATCAGTTCACGGGGTGGACGGGCGAAATACACACCACGACTGTCAGCACGCGTGCCACGCAGGAACAGATACAACGCGCCGCCGACATGTCGGTCGTAATCGTAATCAGGCAGCCGCGCCTTGAGCTGGCGATGCAACGCCAGCAGGTACAACACGTATTGCAGGTCATAGCGGTTGTCGAGGATTGACTGTTCCATGGCCTGCTCGGTGTAGGCCTGATCATCCACACCTAGCCAGTTGGATTTGTAGTCCGCCACGTAATAACGGCCATCGTGTTCAAAGGTCAGGTCGATGAAGCCTTTGAACATGCCGTTGAGTTGCACCGGTTCGGCTGCCACGCGGGCCACGCCCCGATGCGTATGCTGACGCACCAGTTCGTCGAGTTTGACTACATCGACTTTATGGCTGGCGAACCAGAACTCCATCTCGACCCGATACTGCTTCAGTTGTTCGAGTACAACCGGTGGCTGCCCGCCGGCAATCGGCAGTGGCGATTTGAGCAAATGCTGCAACCAGTCACTCAAGGTGGTGATCCAACCCTCCCAACCGCGCAGGTTGCAGCGTCGGGCAATCGCATCCTCCAGCGCCTCGCGGGAAACGGCAAAGCCGTCATCTCCGGCCCATTCCAGCAAACCGTGGAGAAACGTTCCGGGATTGGGACCGCGCGGAAAGCGGTGAATATCGGCACCGCCGGCAATGATTTCCCGTGGAGCATCGGGGTCGAGGCGTTCGTCATCAAACAGCTTTTGCGCTTGCGGGCTGTCCGGTGCTTCATCGCTGCCGCCACTCAACACGTCGCTGATGCGCAGAGCGCTGTAGGAGGCGATCCACCAGTTTTCGCTGGCCTTGCGCTTGGGCAACAGTGTGGCACTCAGCACGGCGTCATTGTGTGGCGGCTGGTAATGCTCGTCAGTGGGTTGGGGCATTTCATCGATATGGATAGCCGGGCAATCCTGTTGCAGATCTTGCAGCCAGCGTTTCAGTTCGCTGGACTCGCCAAGCGATGCGCCACCACCAAGCAGATAACCCAGCGCCGAGAGGTGCAGCACCGAGCTGTTGTTATTGCCCCGTTTGAGATCCGTCACGCCCAACCAGCAGGCATGTTGTGCGCGAGTCAACGCAACGTAGAGCAAGCGCAAGTCTTCGGCCAGACGCTCATCGTCCGCTTGCGCTACCAACTCGGCAGTTGGTTTCAAACTCATCTGAGCCTTGCCCTCTGCATCGTGGTAATGCAGTGGCAGGCGACTGCCATCCACGGGTTTTGCCGAACAAATGAACGGCAAGAACACCAATGGATATTCCAGGCCTTTGGACTTGTGGATGGTCACGACCTTGACCAATTGCTCATCACTTTCCAGACGCAGAATCTGCTCTTCGCCGGCCTGGCCAGACACTGCCAGCAGTTCAGCCAGATGGCGAATCAGCGCTTGTTCACCGTCCAGCTCCGCTGCTGCTTGCTGCATCAATTCCGACAGGTGCAAAAGGTTGGTCAGGACACGCTCGCCATCGGTGCGCGTCATCAAGGTTTGCGGCAGATGGAAGTCGTGCAGCAGGCGGCGCAACATCGGCAGCACGCCTTGCTTGCGCCATAGCTCGCGATAGCCACGGAACTGCATGACCCGGGTTTCCCAGACCAGTTCGTCCTGGTTCAGACGTTCCAGTTCGGCCAATGGCAGGTTCAGGGTGATGCAGGCCAATGCCGCTTTCAGGGAGCGTTCGACATCCGGCTCGGCACAGGCCTTGAGCCAGGACAACAGGTCGTGGGCTTCTTGTGCCGCGAATACCGAATCCTTGTCCGACAGGTAAACGCTGCGAACGCCACGGGCGGCGAGTTCTCCGCGCACGGCCTGGGCTTCTTTGCCGTCGCGCACGAGAATCGCGATGTCGGACGGCCTCAGGCCTCTGAAATCTTTGCCGTCCTGAATGAACCCTGCGCTAGCGTTTTGCCCACCATTGAGCAGCGAGGTGATTTCGCTGGCGCACGCTGCCGCCAACTGCTGACGATAGACCGCACCTGACAGTGGCTGGTCGGTGGACAAGAGCCAGACATTCAACGCCGCGACAGCTTGCCCGGCAACTTGCAGCTGTTCCTTGCGACCTTGAGATTCGACGGGGAGGAACGGCACCGGGTTGTCGCCGTTTTTCTCGCGGAACAAAAACGCTCCGCGGCCCTGCTCTCGGGACTCGGCGCGTGCGAAAACATGATTGACCGCGTTGACCATGCCGTGGCTGGAACGGAAGTTGGTGCCCAGCGTATGCAGCCGGCCAGTGGTGGCCTGACGCGCGCGCAGGTAGGTATAGATGTCTGCACCACGGAAAGCGTAGATCGCCTGCTTCGGATCACCAATCAGGAACAGGCCGGTCTCAGGACTGTTGTCTTCGATGCGATAGATACTTTCGAAGATTCGGTACTGCACCGGGTCGGTGTCCTGAAACTCATCGATCAGCGCGACCGGGAACTGCTCGCGAATCAACGTCGCAAGACGTTCGCCTCCGTCGGATTGCAGAGCGGCATCCAGGCGCAACAACATGTCGTCGAAGCCCATCTCGGCGCGACGCCGCTTCTCTTCTTCAAAGCGCGCGCCTACCCATTTGGCGGCATGTTGCAGCACTGCGGCATCAGGGGTTGGCAATGCATCGAGACTCGACTTGAGCTTCGGCATCGCGTCCAGGCCGGGGTGACTGGGAGCATGGCCTTTCCACGCTTCGGCCATCCCGTCGGGAGTCAGTCGGGTGAAACCAGTGCCGATATCCAGTTGTTCCAGGGACTCATCTTCGGCCCATGCCTTGAGCTTTTCGAACCACGGTTCGAAGTAACGCGCCTGCATCTTGCGACCGTCGACAGTTTTGCTCGCAACACCTTGATGACAGATGGCGAGCAATTCGTCTGCCCACTGACGCCATGGCCTTTTCAGCTCGATCAGCGCGGCACGGCGTTCTTGCAGACATTCATCGATCAGCTCCGCAGGCGCCTTGCCCTCGTCGCTGTCACGCTCGCTGGCGAACAGGCCGCGCACGCGAGGCAACAACGCCGCCGGCCCACCCCAATTGCTGCGAACCCAATTCAAGGCATCGCCCTGCATCGGGTAACAGAACAGCCGCCAGTAATCGCGCAGCACTTCGCCGAGCAACTCGCTGTGATCGGTTTCCAGGGATTGGGTGAACAAGCTGCCGCTGTCGAACGCATGCTCACGCAGCATGCGCTGACACCAACTGTGGATCGTCGAGACAGCTGCCTCGTCCATCCATTGCGCGGCGACATCGAGGCGGTTGGCGCAACCGGGCCATTGTGGGGAGTCGAATTGATCACGCAATTCGGCGATCAGCGCGTCGGGCGCAGGCGTTTCGTCACGAAAGAATCGCGCGGCCTCAGCCAGACGCGTGCGTATGCGTTCGCGCAGTTCCTTGGTCGCGGCATCGGTGAAGGTCACCACGAGAATCTGTGGTGGCAACAATTCTCGGCCGAATCCACACGCCTCGTCACCATGCCCGAGGATAAGCCGCAGATACAAAGCCGAAATGGTAAAGGTTTTACCGGTACCGGCACTGGCTTCGATCAACTGGCTGCCCTGTAGCGGGAATGCCAGTGCGAGGGGTGTCTTGGTACTCATGCGCGAGCCCCTTCGGTGGACAGCGAACGCCAGGGCGCTTCAAACAACGGGCGATACAAGGCGTCACACCAACCGGAGAACGTCTCTTCGGCAAGCAATGCGTCAAAATCGGCAAATTGCCGTGACAACGCAGGGCTCTCGCGGCGCTCGCCTTCGCTGGTCTGCCCGTCACCTTCATAGGCTTTACGCGCGGCCGCTTCGGCCTTCAGCGGGTCGCTCTGAGCGAGCCACGCGAAGGCAGTTTTTACCGCGATCGGCAGTGGCTGACGCATCCCGGCCTGCCAGGCGAGGAGCAAATCGCCGAGGAAACGTACCGCTCGATCCGGCTCCATCGGTTCAAGCAGCAGCGTGTCATCGCTGGCCACCAATGCGGTGCTCAGGGAAAGTCCACTGGCGCAGGCCACCAGATGATTGACCCAGGGTTTGATCAGACGATGCCATTTACGGCTTTTTATCGAGCCAATGCTGTTGGGAATGGTCGTGACCGACAACAGGCCTCCGTCAGCACGCTGATGCAAACCGGCGAGCCAGCCTTCGAGTCGCAAGCCCTGTAATTCAAGGTTGACCGGCGTGGCACTGCTCAACGGGGTCGGCCACAGTGTCAGCAGTTGCTGATAACGCTGCAGTAGATCCGGCAGAGGTTCGATCAGCTCTCGTTGCAGGCACTCGCCAAAACCCGCCATTGGCAACAGACCGCTGTTTTGCAGACGTCGTGCCTGGGCAGTCAGCGCCTGTTCGACATTGTCCGGTTGCCTGAGAGCAGCTTCGAGCAGGCTGTCGCTGAGCGTGTAACGCTGCAATGCGTCCAGCACGAAGGGCTCTTCATCGGCCAGGGGGGCTTCGGCCGCTTCGAAATACACTTTGAGACGTTGGGTAAAAAAGTGCCGGACCGGGTTGCGCAAAAAGTCCTGCAACAACGCCAGGCTCAGCGGCTCATCTTGTACATAAGGCGTCAGCACCTGCGCTTCGTTTTGAGACTCATGCTGTTGATGCAGAACCTGCCATTCGCTGGCATAGCTGAAGAGTTGATCGCCCTCATGAAAATAGCGCGCACTGAACGGCTGCAGCGGGTGCTCTTGCGTCATGGCACTCAGCAGATCGCGGTTTTCATCGAGCAATCGCCAACCGCTGGCGAGGTGATCGCGCAGTTGGCCAATCAACACGGAGGCTGGTCGCTCACTGTTGTCGCGGATGCTGCGTCCCACCCAACTGATGTACAGCTGATTGCGCGCCGACAAAAGCGCCTCAAGCAAAAGATAACGGTCATCTTCACGTCGTGAGCGATCTCCCGGACGGTAGTCGCTGCCCATGAGGTCGAAGTCCAGCGGCGGCTGTGCGCGTGGATAGTCGCCGTCGTTCATTCCCAGCAGGCAGACCAGTTTGAACGGTATGGCACGCATGGGCATCAGCGTACAAAAATTCACGGCACCGGCCAGAAAACGCTGAGACAAACGCCCTTGGTCCAGGCCGGCGAGCCATGCTTCACGAACCACGGTCAGTGGTAGCTCATCCGCCAGACCTACGGCGTCACAGGTTTCCAGCCAGGTTTCGCGCAGCTCTTCGAGTTGGGTCAACAAGTAGTCGTCATGCTCGTTACTGGCCTTGAAGAACAGTTGCATCAGGGCCTGCAAACGGTATCCCCACTCCTTGGGTTGAGCGGGTTGGGTGAGCTGTTGATGGGCGAGTTCCAGCGCATCGAGCAGAGCCACCAACGGCCCGATCAGTGCGGCGTCGAGTCCGCCAATCTCATCGTAGGGTTCAATCCCTTCACATGCATTGGCACTGCCGACGGCGTAGCCTAGAAGCATGCGACGCAGGCCGAAATGCCAACTGTTTTGCTCAAGCTCGTCGGGTAAACCCAGACCCGCTCGCTGCTCGGCACTCATGCCCCAACGCACGCCCGCGCCTTCGATCCAGCGATGCAGTGTCGGCAGGTCGCGCTCTTCTACACCAAAGCGAGCGCGGAGTGCGGGAACGTCGAGCAGGTCGAGAATTTCACTGACCGGGAAACGACTGTCGGGAAGCTTGAGCAGGTGTTCGACCGCGATCAGCAGTGGATCACGGCCACGTTGTCCCTGGTCCGCCAATGTGAAGGGGATAAACCGCGAATCATGCCGGTCAAGCTGACCAAAAACCGCGCGGATATGCGGGGCATAGCTATCGACGTCAGGCACCATGACGATCACATCGCGCGGACGCAGATCCGGATTGGCACTGAATCGTGCCAGGAGCTGGTCATGCAGTATTTCGACTTCACGTTGAGCGCTGTGGGCAATATGAAAGCGGATCGACTCGTCCTGTGCCAGATCGACAGCAGGCCAGTGCTCACGGGTTTCATTGAGTGGGCGCAACTCCAGGATATCGTCCTGTAGTTGATTGAGCAGATTGTGCGGCTGAGTTTCGCTGAACAGGTCTATGCGGCCGTCGCGAAAAGCCGCCCGATAGCTATTGGGATCGTCATAACTGTCGAGCAGGTTGATGTAGTCCCGGCCCTGTTTGCCCCACGCAGCCAACAATGGATGGGCGTGTTGATGCAGTGTTTCAGGATCCAGCACTGCTGGCATTCCGGTCTTGCGCGATTGCCGTTTGTATTGATGCCGCAGCAGATCCTTGTCGGCGACGATATCGGCCCAATGGTGGCGGCACGGGTTGTGTACACACAGCAGAACCTGACTGAAACGTGCGAGCCCGGCCAGCGCTTCAAGCACTTGGGCTGGCAGCGAAGAAATCCCGAAAACGATCACTCGCGAAGGCAATCCCGCAGGTGCTTCGTTGAGGTTATTGATGCGTTCGAGAAACCGTTGATGGACGCCAGCACGACTCTGCGCCATGCCCTGTTCGCCTACGTCATCCAGCAGCGCGCGCCACAGTTCTGCCTGCCAGCAACTGGTCGGGGGCAGTGGTTTTACTTCACCTCTGACCGTGCGCAATTGATGCCGGCCTTCGGCCCAGTCTTCCAGCCAGTCGGCCCGGTACACCTGATATTGGTCGAACAGATCCGCCAAGCGTTCGGACAATTGATAGCGCTTGCGCAGGTCGGTGTCATGGGTAAGGAAGCGTTGCAACGGCTCGAAATGCGGGCGATCAATCACCTGTGGCAGCAGACGCATAAGGCGCCAGGTCAGCGGGGCCTTATCGAGCAGGGATTTGGGAGGAATTTCATCTCGACCCAATACCATGCGGTAAAGCTGCCACATGAAACTGCCCGGCAGTTGCACATCTATCGCGGCAGCAATACCGCAACCTCCGAGATCGTCGTCCTCTGGATCTTCAGCCAAGGCCAATTTGAGCCACTGGGCAATACCGTTGCTCTGCACCAGAGCGATTTCGTTTTCCAGCGGGGCCAGTGGATAGCGCCGCATTATGCTGATCACAAGGCTGCGCAGTTCGTCCAGACTATTGCTCTGGACCACCATGAATGCAGCGTTGAGGGACTGGGCGTCCGGCATAAGGGTTTCCTTGGAGAAGTACAAAAGCCAGGGCAGAACCTTAGCATTGTCGACAGGGTATGACAGCCGGACGACATCCTTGAATGCTGTACGAACTTTCCTGCGGGCAAAACAAAACCCCAACTGCTTTCGCAATTGGGGTTTCGGAATTTAATCTTGACGATGACCTACTCTCACATGGGGAAACCCCACACTACCATCGGCGATGCATCGTTTCACTGCTGAGTTCGGGATGGGATCAGGTGGTTCCAACGCTCTATGGTCGTCAAGAAATTCGGGTACTGACTCGTGACCKKRTGGYCTCGCTTCAGCAAATTGGGTATGTGACAGCTTTCGGYGTTTGTGAACATCGAACTTTCGGTTCGTTTCGTCTTCACACACCGCAATCTGGTCTCTTCGACGCAAATTGCTTGGGTGTTATATGGTCAAGCCTCACGGGCAATTAGTATTGGTTAGCTCAACGCCTCACAGCGCTTACACACCCAACCTATCAACGTCGTAGTCTTCGACGGCCCTTCAGGGAACTCAAGGTTCCAGTGAGATCTCATCTTGAGGCAAGTTTCCCGCTTAGATGCTTTCAGCGGTTATCTTTCCCGAACATAGCTACCCGGCAATGCCACTGGCGTGACAACCGGAACACCAGAGGTTCGTCCACTCCGGTCCTCTCGTACTAGGAGCAGCCCCTCTCAAATCTCAAACGTCCACGGCAGATAGGGACCGAACTGTCTCACGACGTTCTAAACCCAGCTCGCGTACCACTTTAAATGGCGAACAGCCATACCCTTGGGACCGGCTTCAGCCCCAGGATGTGATGAGCCGACATCGAGGTGCCAAACACCGCCGTCGATATGAACTCTTGGGCGGTATCAGCCTGTTATCCCCGGAGTACCTTTTATCCGTTGAGCGATGGCCCTTCCATACAGAACCACCGGATCACTAAGACCTACTTTCGTACCTGCTCGACGTGTCTGTCTCGCAGTCAAGCGCGCTTTTGCCTTTATACTCTACGACCGATTTCCGACCGGTCTGAGCGCACCTTCGTACTCCTCCGTTACTCTTTAGGAGGAGACCGCCCCAGTCAAACTACCCACCATACACTGTCCTCGATCCGGATAACGGACCTGAGTTAGAACCTCAAAGTTGCCAGGGTGGTATTTCAAGGATGGCTCCACGCGAACTGGCGTCCACGCTTCAAAGCCTCCCACCTATCCTACACAAGCAAATTCAAAGTCCAGTGCAAAGCTATAGTAAAGGTTCACGGGGTCTTTCCGTCTAGCCGCGGATACACTGCATCTTCACAGCGATTTCAATTTCACTGAGTCTCGGGTGGAGACAGCGCCGCCATCGTTACGCCATTCGTGCAGGTCGGAACTTACCCGACAAGGAATTTCGCTACCTTAGGACCGTTATAGTTACGGCCGCCGTTTACCGGGGCTTCGATCAAGAGCTTCGCGTTAGCTAACCCCATCAATTAACCTTCCGGCACCGGGCAGGCGTCACACCCTATACGTCCACTTTCGTGTTTGCAGAGTGCTGTGTTTTTAATAAACAGTCGCAGCGGCCTGGTATCTTCGACCGGCATGAGCTTACGGAGCAAGTCCTTCACCCTCACCGGCGCACCTTCTCCCGAAGTTACGGTGCCATTTTGCCTAGTTCCTTCACCCGAGTTCTCTCAAGCGCCTTGGTATTCTCTACCCAACCACCTGTGTCGGTTTGGGGTACGGTTCCTGGTTACCTGAAGCTTAGAAGCTTTTCTTGGAAGCATGGCATCAACCACTTCGTGTTCTAAAAGAACACTCGTCATCAGCTCTCGGCCTTAAGATCCCGGATTTACCTAAGATCTCAGCCTACCACCTTAAACTTGGACAACCAACGCCAAGCTGGCCTAGCCTTCTCCGTCCCTCCATCGCAATAACCAGAAGTACAGGAATATTAACCTGTTTTCCATCGACTACGCTTTTCAGCCTCGCCTTAGGGACCGACTAACCCTGCGTCGATTAACGTTGCGCAGGAAACCTTGGTCTTTCGGCGTGGGTGTTTTTCACACCCATTGTCGTTACTCATGTCAGCATTCGCACTTCTGATACCTCCAGCAAGCTTCTCAACTCACCTTCACAGGCTTACAGAACGCTCCTCTACCGCATCAYCCGAAGRTGATACCCGTAGCTTCGGTGTATGGTTTGAGCCCCGTTACATCTTCCGCGCAGGCCGACTCGACTAGTGAGCTATTACGCTTTCTTTAAAGGGTGGCTGCTTCTAAGCCAACCTCCTAGCTGTCTAAGCCTTCCCACATCGTTTCCCACTTAACCATAACTTTGGGACCTTAGCTGACGGTCTGGGTTGTTTCCCTTTTCACGACGGACGTTAGCACCCGCCGTGTGTCTCCCATGCTCGGCACTTGTAGGTATTCGGAGTTTGCATCGGTTTGGTAAGTCGGGATGACCCCCTAGCCGAAACAGTGCTCTACCCCCTACAGTGATACATGAGGCGCTACCTAAATAGCTTTCGAGGAGAACCAGCTATCTCCGAGCTTGATTAGCCTTTCACTCCGATCCACAGGTCATCCGCTAACTTTTCAACGGTAGTCGGTTCGGTCCTCCAGTTAGTGTTACCCAACCTTCAACCTGCCCATGGATAGATCGCCCGGTTTCGGGTCTATTCCCAGCGACTAGACGCCCTATTAAGACTCGCTTTCGCTACGCCTCCCCTATTCGGTTAAGCTCGCCACTGAAAATAAGTCGCTGACCCATTATACAAAAGGTACGCAGTCACAGAACAAAGTCTGCTCCCACTGCTTGTACGCATACGGTTTCAGGATCTATTTCACTCCCCTCTCCGGGGTTCTTTTCGCCTTTCCCTCACGGTACTAGTTCACTATCGGTCAGTCAGTAGTATTTAGCCTTGGAGGATGGTCCCCCCATATTCAGACAAAGTTTCTCGTGCTCCGTCCTACTCGATTTCATGACTAAGAGATTTTCGCGTACAGGGCTATCACCCACTATGGCCGCACTTTCCAGAGCGTTCCGCTAATCTCAAAGCCACTTAAGGGCTAGTCCCCGTTCGCTCGCCACTACTAAGGGAATCTCGGTTGATTTCTTTTCCTCAGGGTACTTAGATGTTTCAGTTCCCCTGGTTCGCCTCTTGCACCTATGTATTCAGTACAAGATAACCATCTTATGATGGCTGGGTTCCCCCATTCAGACATCTCCGGATCAAAGTCTGTTTGCCGACTCCCCGAAGCTTTTCGCAGGCTACCACGTCTTTCATCGCCTCTGACTGCCAAGGCATCCACCGTATGCGCTTCTTCACTTGACCATATAACCCCAAGCAATCTGGTTATACTGTGAAGACGACATTCGCCGAAAATTCGAATTTCTCAAYTAAGAGAACTCACAAATTTTACCTTAGCCTGATCCGTTACCAGTGAAAGTAACGTTCAGTCTATCTTTCTATCACATACCCAAATTTTTAAAGAACGAACTAGTCAAAGACTAGAAATCAACATTCAYCATCATCWTGATGGAATGCTCATTTCTAAGCTTTATACAAGAGAAGCAGTAGTGGTGGAGCCAAACGGGATCGAACCGTTGACCTCCTGCGTGCAAGGCAGGCGCTCTCCCAGCTGAGCTATGGCCCCGTATTTCTACAGGCGTT
>NZ_JBFUIR010000036.1:15000-53202 GCF_056401755.1 Pseudomonas sp. P4_D7
TGACCTGAGGGTCCTCAAACACTTGCGACAAATCATTGATTGGCCCGCACGGCACGCCCGCCTGCTCCAGCTGAGCAACCCACTCGGCAGTCGTCTTGAACACGGTTGCCTGACGAATCAAAGGAATCAGCTCCGCGCGATTCGCCACCCGCAACTTATTGGTCGCGAAACGCGGATCATCCGCCCACTGCGGCTGCCCCGCCACTTCGGCAAACTTGCGGAACTGCCCGTCATTACCCACGGTGAGGATGAAATCACCATCGGCCGTAGGAAAATCCTGATAAGGCACGATGTTCGGATGCGCATTGCCCAAGCGCTTCGGTGCGTTGCCCGTTGTCAGGTAGTTCATCGCCTGGTTAGCCAGACACGCCACCTGGACATCCAGCAATGCCATGTCGATGTGCTGCCCGCCACCGTCGTGATCGCGATGAGCCAGCGCAGCCAGAATGGCTACCGTCGAATACAGACCGGTGAGAATATCCGTCAGCGCCACACCAACTTTCACCGGACCGGCACCCTCATCACCCTCAGGACGTCCGGTCAGACTCATCAGCCCACCCAGCCCCTGAATCATGAAGTCATAGCCGGCGCGCTTGGCATACGGCCCGGTCTGGCCGAATCCGGTAATCGAGCAATAGATCAGGTCCGGATTGATCGCTTTCAGCGATTCGTAGTCCAGCCCATACGCCGCCAGACCACCGACCTTGAAATTCTCAATGAGGATGTCCGACTTCGCCGCTAGCTCGCGCACCAGCTTCTGACCCTCGGGCCGCGTGAAATCGATGGTTACCGATTGCTTGTTGCGGTTGGCCGACAGGTAATAAGCCGCCTCCGACGTATTCTCGCCATAAGCGTCTTTAAGGAAGGGTGGCCCCCAGGCGCGCGTATCATCACCATTGCCCGGGCGCTCGACCTTGATCACTTCGGCGCCAAGGTCGGCGAGGATCTGCCCGGCCCACGGTCCGGCCAATACTCGCGATAAATCCAGTACCCGCAGATGCGACAGCGCGCCCATGGTCGCTCTCCTGTTAATAGAACGCCTGCAGACCGGTTTGCGCACGCCCGAGGATCAGCGCGTGAACGTCATGAGTACCTTCATAGGTATTCACCACTTCCAGGTTGACCAGATGACGGGCCACGCCGAATTCGTCAGAGATGCCGTTACCACCCAACATGTCGCGCGCCATACGGGCAATGTCCAGCGACTTGCCGCAGGAGTTACGCTTCATGATCGAAGTGATTTCGACCGCAGCAGTGCCTTCATCTTTCATACGCCCCAACCGCAGGCAGCCTTGCAGGGCCAAGGTGATTTCGGTCTGCATGTCTGCCAGTTTTTTCTGGATCAACTGAGTGGCAGCCAATGGGCGACCAAACTGCTGGCGATCGAGGGTGTACTGACGAGCGGTGTGCCAGCAGAACTCGGCAGCGCCCAGTGCGCCCCAAGAAATGCCGTAACGCGCCGAGTTGAGGCAGGTGAACGGACCTTTCAGGCCACGCACGTCCGGGAAGATGTTCTCTTCCGGCACAAACACGTTATCCATAACGATTTCACCAGTGATCGACGCACGCAGGCCGACCTTGCCGTGAATCGCCGGAGCACTAAGGCCTTTCCAGCCTTTTTCCAGGACGAAGCCACGAATGTCACCGGCATCGTCTTTGGCCCAGACCACGAACACATCGGCGATCGGGCTGTTGGTGATCCACATTTTCGCGCCGGTCAGGCTGTAGCCGCCGTCGACCTTACGTGCACGAGTGATCATCGCGCCAGGGTCGGAACCGTGGTTGGGTTCGGTCAGACCGAAGCAGCCGATCCATTCGCCGGAAGCCAGCTTCGGCAGGTACTTCTGCTTTTGCGCTTCAGTACCGAATTCGTTGATCGGCACCATCACCAGCGACGACTGCACGCTCATCATCGAGCGGTAGCCTGAGTCGACACGCTCGACTTCACGAGCAATCAGACCGTAGCTGACATAGTTCAGACCGCTGCCGCCGTACTGTTCAGGGATGGTCGCGCCCAACAGACCGACTTCGCCCATCTCGCGGAAGATCGCCGGGTCGGTTTTCTCATGACGGAAGGCTTCAAGAACACGCGGCGCGAGGCTCTGTTGAGCAAACTGCTCGGCGGTGTCGCGGATCATGCGCTCTTCTTCAGTGAGCTGTTGATCCAGCAGCAGGGGATCAATCCAGTTGAAGCTAGCTTTACCGCCCATGAGTCTGTCCTCGCAAATCGGTGAATTAACGTGGCATTGATCCTAGGCGCGGTTCGCCGTCGCGGCAAACGAGGATTTCGCATTCTGTTGTGCTAATTTCTCACTCCGAAACGTCGCGGAATGCCTTTTATGCGGCGCATTAGTGAGGTTGACGTACATGCGCAGGAAGATCCCCAGCACCACCGCCCTGATCAGTTTCGAAGCTGCCGCGCGCCACGAGAGCTTTACCCGCGCTGCCGAAGAACTTTCCCTGACTCAAGGCGCCATTTGCCGACAAATAGCCAGCCTTGAGGAGTTCCTCAGTGTGGAACTATTCCGACGCTCGCGGCGCGGGGTGAAGCTGACCGAGGCGGGGCTTTCCTACAGCCGCCGAGTCGCGACGCAACTAGATGCAGTCGAACGCGACACGCTGTCCGTGATGGGCCAGCAAGGCACCAACGTAATCGAACTGGCGGTGGTGCCGACCTTTGGCACGCAATGGCTGCTGCCACGTCTGAAGGATTTCCAGCACAAGCATCCGGAAGTCACGGTCAACCTGACCAACCGCACCCGGCCCTTTCTGTTTGCCGATACCGAATTCGATGCGGCGATCTACTTCGGTGATGCCGATTGGTCCGGTACCGAATCCCACAGGCTGATGGGCGAGAATCCGATGCCGGTGTGCAGCCCGGCCCTACTCGGCAACAAGACGCTTCTGACAGCCGCAGCCATCGCCGAACTGCCGCTGCTGCAGCAGACTACCCGACCTTACGCTTGGCGCCAGTGGTTCAACTCGCAACAGCTGAATATCCCGCGCGACATGACAGGCCCGCGCTACGAGCTATTCTCCATGCTCGCCCAAGCGGCCATGCACGACATGGGCATCGCGCTGATTCCACCGTTCTTGATTCAGCGTGAGCTGGCCGAGAAACGCCTGGTAATTGCAAACCCGCAGGCGCTTTCCAGTATCAAGGCCTACTACCTGATGATTCCTGAGCGAAAGGTCGAATCAGCGTCATTAAAGGCATTTCGTGACTGGCTGGTAACTCAGGCACAGAGCTACAGCCTAGAAGGGTAAAGGCTTACAACGTTACCTAACCCCGTAGTCAGGAAAACAAAAGCCCTACAGATATAAGTATTTGTCGCAATTCAACAGACTGTATCCGAAAGTCGTACAGACGTCCCACAAGCGGCTGAAGACGTGGCTTTGAGCCTTCATCAGCGACGCATTAGTGCCTATTCACGTCACCGATGAGAAATTTTTCCATATTCGGCCAGAATCCTTACAAGGCACGGCCTGCAAGGGATTCGGCTGGCCATCTGCGACATTCGGTCACGGGATGACTTGTAGTTAATTTTCCGTCACCCGTCATAATCCCTTGAAGGGCATAAAGTTCGCCTGCAAAATGCCGCGCCCCGCCCTGATTTGGCGGGATCGTGCTGATCGGCCGCCCCAGTCGCACCATCCGTAGTGCATGGGTTTACTCAATAAGATCACGCAGGAGATTTGACGTGCACATTGGTGTTCCTCTCGAAACCCAGACCGGTGAAACACGGGTTGCTGCAACCCCGGAAACCATTAAAAAGCTGATCAGCCAAGGTCATAAGGTCACTGTGCAAACCGGCGCCGGCGTTAAAGCCAGCGTTGTCGACAGTGCCTATGAAGCGGCAGGCGCAACCATTGGCAGTGCCAATGACGCGTTTGGCGCCGAGCTGATTCTCAAAGTGGTCGCGCCAAGCGATGCCGAACTGACGCTGATCAAGCGCGGTACGGTGTTGGTCGGCATGCTCAATCCGTTCAACAACGAAACCATCGCAAAGATGGTCGAGTGCGGCATTACCGCGTTCGCCCTCGAAGCGGCGCCGCGCACCTCGCGCGCGCAGAGTCTCGATGTGTTGTCGTCGCAGGCGAACATTGCCGGCTATAAGGCTGTGTTGCTGGCCGCTCATTACTATCCGCGCTTCATGCCGATGCTGATGACCGCTGCGGGCACCGTGAAAGCGGCGCGCGTGCTGATTCTCGGCGCCGGTGTGGCCGGGTTGCAGGCGATTGCTACGGCGAAGCGTCTGGGTGCGGTGATCGAAGCGTCCGACGTGCGTCCGGCGGTAAAAGAGCAGATCGAATCCCTCGGCGCGAAGTTCGTCGACGTACCTTACGAGACCGATGAAGAGCGTGAATGCGCCGTCGGTGTCGGCGGTTACGCGCGACCAATGCCGGCGAGCTGGATGCAGCGTCAGGCCCAGGCTGTGCACGAACGCGCCAAGCAGGCTGACATCGTCATCACCACCGCGCTGATTCCGGGCCGAAAGGCACCGACGCTGTTGAGCGCGGAGACCGTAGCGCAGATGAAACCGGGTTCGGTGGTCATCGATCTCGCGGCAGCTCAGGGCGGCAACTGCCCATTGACCGTGGCCGATCAGGTCGTGGTCGAAAATGGCGTGACCATTTGCGGCCCGACCAATCTCGCCGGTGAAGTCGCTGCAGACGCCTCGGCACTGTATGCGCGCAACCTGCTGGACTTCCTCAAACTGGTCTTCACCAAAGAAGGCCAGTTCGACGTCAACCTCGAAGACGACATCGTCGCCGCGTGCCTGATGTGCCGCGACGGCCAAGTCATCCGCAAAAACGCCTAAGCAGGGATTCAGACGATGGAAGAGCTTATCTCCCCCGGTATCTACAACCTGATCATCTTCGTGCTGGCGATTTATGTCGGTTACCACGTGGTCTGGAACGTTACACCTGCGCTGCACACACCTTTGATGGCGGTAACCAACGCCATCTCGGCGATCGTGATCGTCGGCGCCATGCTTGCCGCTGCGCTGACCGTCACGCCGCTGGGCAAAACCATGGGTACCCTTGCTGTGGCGCTGGCTGCGGTCAACGTGTTCGGTGGCTTCCTGGTCACCCGCCGCATGCTTGAGATGTTCAAGAAGAAAGCCCCGAAAGTAAAAGAAGAGGCGCCGAAGTAATGAGCATGAATCTCGTCACGACGCTCTACCTGATCGCGTCGATCTGCTTTATCCAGGCCCTCAAAGGCCTGTCGCACCCGACTACCTCGCGGCGCGGCAATCTGTTCGGCATGCTCGGCATGGCGTTGGCCATCCTGACCACCGTCGGCCTTATCTATAAGTTGGGTGCTGAGCTGGCCACGGCTGGCATCGGTTACGTGATCGTCGGCCTGCTGGTCGGCGGCACCGCCGGTTCGATCATGGCCAAGCGCGTTGAAATGACCAAGATGCCGGAACTGGTCGCCTTCATGCACAGCATGATCGGCCTCGCGGCAGTGTTCATTGCCATCGCCGCTGTGGTGGAGCCGCAATCGCTGGGCATCGTCAAGCAACTGGGCGACTCGATTCCAGCGGGCAACCGTCTGGAGCTGTTCCTCGGCGCTGCGATCGGTGCGATCACCTTCTCCGGTTCGGTGATTGCGTTCGGCAAGCTGTCGGGCAAATACAAGTTCCGTCTGTTCCAGGGCGCCCCGGTACAGTTCGTTGGTCAGCACAAGCTGAACGCCGTGCTGGGCCTGGCGACGCTGGCACTGGGCCTGACCTTCATGTTCACCGGCAACCTCACTGCGTTCGCGCTGATGCTAGCGCTGGCGTTTGTGATGGGCGTGCTGATCATCATCCCGATTGGCGGCGCCGACATGCCGGTCGTGGTGTCGATGCTCAACAGCTACTCGGGCTGGGCGGCGGCGGGTATCGGCTTCTCGCTGAACAACTCGATGCTGATCATTGCCGGTTCCCTGGTGGGTTCGAGCGGTGCGATCCTGTCGTACATCATGTGCAAGGCGATGAACCGTTCCTTCTTTAATGTACTGCTCGGCGGTTTCGGCAACACGGCAGACGCAGGTCCTGCCGGTGCGAAAGAAGCACGTCCGGTGAAATCCGGTTCGGCTGACGACGCGACCTTCCTGCTGACCAACGCCGACACCGTGATTATCGTCCCGGGCTACGGTCTGGCAGTGGCACGTGCGCAACATGCGCTGAAAGAGCTGACCGAGAAGCTGACCCACCGTGGCGTGACTGTGAAGTACGCGATCCACCCCGTGGCGGGCCGTATGCCGGGGCACATGAACGTTCTGCTCGCCGAGGCCGAAGTGCCTTACGACCAGGTGTTCGAGATGGAGGACATCAACTCCGAGTTCGGTCAGGCCGACGTGGTGCTGGTGCTCGGCGCGAACGACGTGGTTAACCCKGCCGCAAAGAACGATCCGAAATCGCCGATTGCCGGCATGCCGATTCTCGAAGCGTTCAAAGCCAAGACCATCATCGTCAACAAGCGCTCGATGGCCAGCGGCTATGCCGGCCTGGACAACGAGCTGTTCTATCTGGACAAAACCATGATGGTCTTCGGCGACGCGAAGAAAGTCATCGAAGACATGGTCAAAGCGGTCGAGTAATTCCCCGCTGCAATACCGAACGCCCCGACTTGTCGGGGCGTTTTTGTTTGCGCAAACAGTCGGACAATTTGCCGCGTTGTTGCAGATCCAGTAACGGTGTTTTACTTCAAACCCGCTAAATAGACGCCTCGTTTGCGACCTTGGTAGCGGGACAGGCGCTCGTCAAATTCACTAGACTGCGCATCCTGCTACTCGCTTCCCGAGATAATAATCCATGTACCGTGACCGTATTCGCCTGCCTTCGTTGTTGGATAAAGTGATGAGCGCCGCCGACGCAGCCGCTTTGATTGAGGACGGCATGACCGTCGGCATGAGCGGATTTACTCGTGCTGGCGAAGCCAAAGCCGTCCCTCATGCACTGGCCGAGCGCGCCAAGGTCACGCCGCTGAAGATCAGCCTGATGACCGGCGCCAGCCTGGGCAACGACCTCGACAAGCAACTGACCGAAGCCGGCGTGCTGTCGCGGCGGATGCCGTTCCAGGTCGACAGCACCTTGCGCAAGGCAATCAATGCCGGCCAGGTAATGTTCATTGATCAGCACCTGTCGGAAACCGTCGAGCAGCTACGCAACCAGCAACTGAAGCTGCCGGACATCGCGGTCATCGAAGCTGTGGCCATCACCGAGCAAGGCCACATCGTGCCGACCACCTCGGTGGGCAACTCGGCGAGCTTCGCAATTTTCGCCAAACAGGTGATTGTCGAGATCAACCTGGCGCACAACGCCAACCTCGAAGGCCTGCATGACATCTATATCCCGACCTATCGCCCGACGCGCACGCCGATCCCGCTGGTAAAAGTCGACGACCGCATCGGCAGCACGGCGATTCCGATTCCGCCGGAAAAAATCGTCGCCATCGTGATCACCCAGCAGGCGGACTCGCCGTCTACCGTGTCGTCGCCGGACGTCGACACCAACGCCATTGCCGATCACCTGATCACCTTCTTCAAGCAGGAAGTCGACGCCGGGCGCATGACCAACAAGCTCGGCCCGTTGCAGGCAGGGATCGGCAACATTGCCAACGCGGTGATGTTCGGTCTGATCGATTCGCCGTTTGAAGACCTGACCATGTACTCCGAAGTACTACAGGATTCGACCTTCGACCTGATCGACGCCGGCAAGCTGAGCTTCGCTTCGGGCAGCTCGATCACCCTGTCGGAGCGCCGCAACAGCGACGTGTTCGGTAACCTGGAGAAGTACAAGGACAAACTGGTACTACGTCCGCAGGAGATCTCCAACCACCCGGAAGTGGTGCGCCGCCTAGGCATCATCGGGATCAACACGGCGCTGGAGTTCGACATTTACGGCAACGTCAACTCCACCCACGTTTGCGGCACGCGGATGATGAACGGCATCGGCGGTTCCGGCGACTTCGCGCGTAACGCGCATCTGGCGGTGTTCGTGACCAAGTCGATCGCCAAGGGCGGGGCGATTTCCAGCGTGGTGCCGATGGTCAGCCACGTCGACCACACAGAGCACGATGTCGACATTCTGGTGACCGAAGTGGGTCTGGCCGATTTACGCGGCTTGGCGCCGCGGGAACGTGCACGTGTGATCATCGATAACTGTGTGCACCCGGACTTCCGTCAAGCGCTGAATGATTACTTCACGAAGGCCTGTGCAATCGGTGGCCATACCCCACACATTTTGCGTGAAGCGTTGAGCTGGCATATGAACCTGGAAGAAACCGGGCGCATGCTTGCGGTGTAATCCACTCAGATAAACCGTTGGCGCAAACACAGTTTGCGTCAGCGGATTGTTGCAATCTTCAATGCTGACAAAAACTGTACTGCTGTACTGGTCTTTTCCTACAGCTTTTGCCTACCTTTTTCCTCGAATCGAGCAAAAACGCACCACTTAAGTGCGGACAGGTACAGTTTGCTCAATTTTGACCCGTACACCCCCTATAAACAGTTAACTGGTCACTCACAATACAGTTGAACTGTATCTAGAGAGACTTGGCAAACGAGAGGATCATGGGCACCAGTCAAACCACTACCTGATCCCGCCACAAGCGGAAGGATGTCAACCATGGAACGTACACTCAGTTCCGAACTGTTCTTCGAAGACAAAGCTGTAAACACCCAGGCTTCCCTGCCTCTGCGCGTTATCGCCAACCTGATGTTGTGGCAGCGCCGCATCTCCAGCCGCCATCAACTGGCTCGCCTGGATTCGCGTTTGCTGGCTGACGCCGGTATCAGCGAAGCACAACGCTACGAAGAGCTGAGCAAGCCGTTCTGGCGCTAAGTAGCGTCGCTGGCTCTGGTCATTAGACCCACCGCCAGCAACCCGAATTGAACAAACGAAACCCGTCGTGGGAAACCACGACGGGTTTCGTCGTTTTGGGGAGTTTTAAATCCCTATACAGCTAGCTTTATCGCTGACAGGTACAGTTCATTATAATCACCACCTGGACCAGTACAATTTGCTTCTGCTGTATCTGCCTCTTCCTCTGTCACAGGCTCAACATGACCTTCCGCCTTCACCGGTAATAAGGAATACGTCATGAATGACTTACGGGATGTTTCAAGAAACTTCAGCCATTCCTACCCTCGCCCCAATGCTCTGCGTCGCCTGATTCGCGGGCTTCTGGACAGCCTGGAGCGCGCCAGAACAAGGCGCCTGCTCTCTCAACTCGACGGTCGGGATCTCGCCGATCTTGGCCTCAGCCATGCTGATCGACTGAGTGAACTGCATAAACCGTTCTGGCGCTAGCATTTTGCCCACTGTGCGAACCTCGCAAAGCAAGCCTAATATCCACGCAGAACGTGGCGAATGCTGTGTCACTGGCGTCTGACTCCTCAGATCCCGAGCCACCTCTCAATACGGTTTATCCATAGGAGTTACACCATGTCCCGTCTTCGTCTGATCAGTGCTGCCGCCCTGCTGGCCGTGGCTGCCAACGCCAGCGCCACCAGCTTCATCGTGACCACCGACGCTGTTGTCGGTGCACTGAAATCCTCGTCCGACGCCACCTCCGACGTTTCCTCGTCGTTCCGTGATGACAAAATCGTCCTCGCCGCCCGTGACGACGCTGCCAGCTTCGTGGCCAGCGAAGGCGAAATCCGTGGTGTGAAACTGGAAAGCGCGCTGGATCACATCCGTCATCAGGCCCCACAGCTACAAGCTACCGACGCACAGTTGGCTCAAGCCATCCTGACGATCTAAGCGCGTGACACCGTTCGGGACACGCCGGTCGTGTCCCGATGTTTCGGCGCTGGCTCTGGCCCGGGCATTGCGCTAGCCTTTGGGCTCACCAAAAATTACCGAGTCCGATGCGCTTTCTTCCAAATCTACTGATTCCCTCCGTATTGTTCACCGCCTGCTGGGCGACATCGGTCGATGCCTTTGATGCTTTCAATGCGTCGACGCAAGGCACCGTCGTCAGTGGTTACGCCACCAGCATGGTGTCTTCCGCCCCATTCGACCGTAAACTGCTGCTCGCGGCCCACGATGATGCCGCAGCTTTTGTTGCCAGTGACGGTGAATGGCGTGGTGCTCGACTGGAATCCGCGCTGCATTACCTGCGCAAAACCCGGCCGAAACTTCATGTCAGCGACCTTGAACTGGCAGAGGCAATTCTCGTCCAATAGTTATCCTGTACCCCTGTTATCCTTGCCCTTCCGGAGTCGTTCCATGCGTAGCCCGCTGATTGCTGCCGCCCTTGGCCTGTTTTTGTTGGCCGACGTGGCCCAGGCGCACACCCTGGTAGCCACCAGTAACATCATCGTTCGTGCCTCCCAGCGCACTATCGATTTCACTTCCGACACCACCACGTCGATCCGCGATTCGAAAATCATCCGCGAAGCACACGATGATGCCGCCAGTTTCGTCGCCACTAACGGTGATATCCGTGGCGCGCATCTGGAAGCCGCGCTCAACACCCTGCGCACCCGTGTGCCGGAAGCGCGCGACGCCAGCGATCAGGTTCTCGCCGAAGCCATCCTCGCACTGTGAAGTCACTCGGCACCTGGCTGCTGGCCGGGGCGTTGTTGCTGCTTGGCAACAGCGCCCACGCCGGCCTGCAATTGCGGCTCAAGACCGACGGTCTGAGCCCCGCCCAACAACAGGCCAGCCAGGCGCTGATCGATGAGGCGATGCAGAAGCTGCCGCCGAGCTTTATCGAGCGGCTGGATCGGCGCATCGATGTCGGCTGGACCGACGACATGCCCGCCAACGCTTACGGCCAGGCCACGCTCGTTGCCGAACTCGATCTGAATCGCAAACTGCTGGCCAGCCTCACTGACGGCAGTGCAGCCAAAGAAAAAACCAATCGCCCCCACGGCACTGTGCGCCAGGAATTGCTCGCCACGGTGTTGCACGAAATTACCCACATTTACGATCGCGCGCGCTTGTGGCCGGACGCCGAGCGCACGCTAATCCAGCGCTGCACCCGCCGCTTCAACAGCGCCGGGCTGATCGGCATTCCCGATGAGTGTCGCGGGCAGAACGGGCGGCGTTTCACCCTCAGTGATGACCCACGCCTGCTCGATCTCGCCGGTTGGCAGCAATACGTCGGTCGTCGGGGTGAGCGTGAACAGCACAACCGCCAGATCGCCCGCAGCCCGGACCTGTACGAAATCTCCAGCCCGAAGGAGTTTGTCGCGGTCAACATGGAGTATTTCCTCCTCGACCCGAGCTATGCCTGCCGTCGCCCGGCGCTGTATCGCTATTACCAGCAGCACTTCGGCTGGGCACCGCCGGCCAAGGACACCTGCAGCAAGACCTTCTCCTTTTTGAATGCCGGTAACGACTTCGCCAAGCAACCCTTGGGGCAAGTTGATCCGGAACGGGTTTACGCCGTCGATTACCTGTTGGCCGAAGCCAATCAGAACTGGGTCAGCCGCTGGGGCC
Organism: Pseudomonas sp. P4_D7; assembly: GCF_056401755.1. Classification (NCBI taxonomy): domain Bacteria; kingdom Pseudomonadati; phylum Pseudomonadota; class Gammaproteobacteria; order Pseudomonadales; family Pseudomonadaceae; genus Pseudomonas; species Pseudomonas sp. P4_D7. The sequence goes on from NZ_JBFUIR010000036.1 coordinate 26,445, forward strand.
ACAGCATGTTGCGTCTGGTGATTTGCGCGCCGGGCCGCCCGCGTGGGCCGGATTGCCGGCTCGATCTGGACCAGCATCTGGTGTTGTCCTACCGCGCCTTTGTCGGTGATGTACAGCTGTCGAGCTGGGACGGACTGGTCGGCAAATACCCGTCGCGCCTGTTCGTGCTGCCGCTCGCGCAGGTCATCGACGAATACACCAAGACCGAACTGCGCAGCCTTGCTTCCGTGCCGCTGAACCTGTCACGGGACGAGATCGAAGGCGTGGTCGAACACGCCGCCGAAATGCACTGGAGCTACGACGGCAACTACTTCTTCCTCTCCAACAACTGCGCGGTAGAAGGCCTGAAGCTGTTGCGCAGCGGCAGTAACAACAACCAGTTCGTGGGTCTGGACAGCATCATGCCCAACGGTTTGCTGGAAGTGATGAAGGGCCGTGGTCTGGCGGACACCAGTGTGCTGGATGATCCGAAAGAAGCCCTACGCCTGGGTTACCGCTTCGACTCGTTCCGCGATCGCTATCAGGCCATGTTCGATGTGCTTAAGAAGCAATTGCCGATCAAACAGAACACCGTCGAGGAATGGCTTTCGCTGACAGCCGAAGAACGCCGTGAGTGGTTCGAACGCGCCGACTTGCGTACCAGCGCCGCCCTGCTGCTGTTGGAGCAGGCGAGTTATCGACGCCAGTTGTTGCTGGCTCAGGATGAGGTCAAGCAACGCTACCTCGGCGCGCGGGAGCTGGAAAACGGCGGCATGGACAAGGCCAACGCGACCTTGCAGGAAATCCTCGCCAACAGCGGGTTCCTCAGTCGTCCGGCGGAATTGCTCGATTCCAAGGGTTACGGATTGCCGCAGCCGACCGAGTTCAGTCGACTCGAAGCGGAGAGCAGTCAGCGGCAGAAGAAGCTGTTGGCACTGTCCGGAGATCTGGATGCAGAAGTGCGTAAGTTGCTGGAGCCGAAGCGGGCCGCCGAAATTGCGGCCAGTGAGGAGAACGTGAAGCAGATCGGCGCGCATCTGCGCAAACTGCACAAGGCCTCCGGCGGACTGGAGCTGCCCTGAAAAAAAGACCGCAGCCAATGGCTGCGGTCTTTTTTATTGCCTGCAGATCAATACAAAACGCCATCGAGAATTTCGTAGACGATCCCGGTGCCCACCGCGATCAGCACGATATCACCCCCCGCCCGGCGCCATTCGTAACCCGGGTACACCGGCAGACGACCTAACGCCCGATTATCCAGACGCTCGCCGTAATAGCCGTGCGGCAACGGCCGGCCACGCTCCAGATGAATCCCCGGAGGCGGCGGCGCACCGCGTACAAAGTAGCCATGGTTATCGCGAATGGTCTGGCGCACCGGGCCGAAGTCGTGCGGCGGCGGGCCGCCACGGTGATCGTTTGGCGGGCCACGATGATCATCGCGATGATCATTACCATGGTTGTTGTATTGGCCCTGCTGTGGGCCGCCGTGGTCGTGATCATCGCGCGGGTCGGCACTGGCCAGCAGCGGCGTCGCGCTGATCATCAGCACGCCCAGTCCGGCAATCAGACGTTTCGGCATTTTCATCGGGTCTTTCCTCACGGCACAAACAGCAAAAAGGGATTCAGAACGTGGTTCTGAATCCCTCGGTCTTGCTGGATTAGTCTGTGCCGCGAGGCGCTAATTCCTCTGTATCAGGAACTTTACCTTCAGCTGACGCGGGCCTTACGCACGCCTTCGGAGAGAGCCGAGCACAGGCTCAGCACGCCGTCGATGGCCTGGTCGGGTGTGGTCGCGTTGGCGATGTGATCGATCAATGCCGAACCCACCACCACACCGTCGGCCAGACGCGCGATGGACGCCGCTTGCTCCGGCGTGCGGATGCCGAAACCGATGCTGATCGGCAGGTCGGTATGGCGACGCAGACGGGTCACCGCCTCTTCAACGTGCTCCAGCGTCGCCGCGCCGGCACCGGTCACACCGGCGACCGACACGTAGTAAACGAAACCGGAACTGCCATTAAGCACCTTCGGCAGACGCGCATCGTCGGTGGTCGGCGTGGTCAGGCGGATGAAGTCCAGACCCGCAGCCTGCGCCGGGTCGCACAGCTCGGCGTTGTGCTCAGGCGGCATGTCGACCACGATCAGGCCATCGACGCCAGCCTCTTTCGCATCGGCGATGAAGCGCTCAACGCCATACATGTGGATCGGGTTGAAGTAGCCCATCAGCACCAGCGGCGTATCACTGTTGCCTTCACGGAACTCGCGAACCATTTGCAGGGTTTTCATCAGGTTCTGCTTGGCGCCCAAGGCACGGATGTTCGCCAGTTGAATCGCCGGGCCGTCGGCCATCGGGTCGGTGAACGGCATGCCCAGCTCGATCACGTCGGCGCCAGCACCCGGCAAGCCTTTGAGGATCGCCAGCGAGGTGTCGTAGTCCGGGTCACCGGCGGTGACGAAGGTCACCAGCGCAGCGCGGTTCTGTTCTTTGAGATCGGCAAAACGGGTTTGCAGGCGGCTCATCAGTGTTTCTCCTGCTTAGACTGTTCCATATGGTGCATGACGGTCTGCATGTCTTTGTCACCACGGCCGGAAAGGTTGACCACCATCAGGTGATCCTTCGGCAAGTTCGGTGCGCGCTTGAACACTTCAGCCAAGGCGTGGGCGCTTTCCAGGGCAGGAATGATCCCTTCCAGGCGGCAGCATTTGTGGAACGCATCCAGCGCTTCGTCGTCGGTCACCGAGGTGTACTGAACGCGGCCGATGTCATGCAACCACGCGTGTTCAGGACCAATGCCTGGGTAATCGAGGCCGGCGGAAATCGAGTGAGCGTCGATGATCTGGCCGTCGTCGTCCTGCAGCAGGAAGGTACGGTTGCCGTGCAACACACCCGGAACGCCGCCATTCAGGCTCGCCGCATGCTTGCCGGTTTCAATGCCGTAACCGGCGGCTTCAACACCGATGATTTCAACGCTCTTGTCGTCGAGGAACGGGTGGAACAGGCCCATCGCGTTGGAACCGCCACCGATGCACGCTACCAGGCTGTCCGGCAGACGACCTTCCTGAGCCTGCAACTGATCACGGGTTTCCTTGCCGATGACGGCCTGGAAGTCGCGAACCATTGCTGGGTATGGATGTGGGCCGGCCACGGTGCCGATCAGGTAGAACGTGTTGTCGACGTTGGTCACCCAGTCACGCAGGGCTTCGTTCATCGCGTCTTTAAGGGTGCCGGTGCCGGCCACGACCGGAATTACTTCAGCGCCCAACAGCTTCATGCGGAAGACGTTGGCCTGCTGACGTTCGATGTCAGTGGTGCCCATGTAGATCACGCAGTCCAGACCGAAACGTGCAGCGACGGTAGCCGTGGCCACGCCGTGCATGCCGGCGCCGGTCTCGGCGATGATGCGTTTCTTGCCCATGCGCCGCGCCAGCAGGATCTGGCCGATGCAGTTGTTGATCTTGTGCGCGCCGGTGTGGTTCAGCTCTTCGCGCTTGAGATAAATCTTCGCGCCGCCGCAGAACTCGGTCAGGCGTTCGGCGAAATACAGCGGGCTAGGACGTCCGACGTAGTCGCGCTGGAAGTAGGCCAACTCTTCTTTGAACGCCGGATCTTCCTTGGCCGCTTCGTATTCACGAGCCAGATCGAGGATCAGCGGCATCAGGGTTTCCGCCACGTAGCGGCCACCGAACGAACCGAACAGGCCGTTGGCGTCAGGGCCGTTACGCAGATCAGAGGTGTTCGAAGTCTGGGTCATGAGTCGCTCCAGGTGAATTCGGGTGAGAAGACAATGACGACCACTCTACCCCTGACCTTCTACGCTGAAAACCGATAAGATCGCCACAACCTGTCAGGAAAACTCACAGATACCATGAGCCACGACCTTCCCCCGCTGAACGCCTTGCGCGCGTTCGAAGCGACCGCCCGACTGAACAGCGTCAGTCAGGCCGCCGAACAGCTGCACGTCACCCATGGCGCCGTCAGTCGTCAGCTCAAGGTGCTGGAAGAGCACCTTGGCGTCAGTCTGTTCGTCAAAGATGGGCGCGGCTTGAAACTCACAGATGCCGGTATACGTTTACGCGATGCCAGTGGCGAGGCGTTTGATCGCTTGCGCAGTGTTTGCGCTGAATTGACGCAAAGCACGGCGGATGCGCCGTTTGTACTCGGCTGCTCTGGAAGCCTGCTGGCGCGCTGGTTTATTCCGCGTTTGGGGCGATTGAATGCCGATCTGCCGGATTTGCGTTTGCATCTATCGGCGGGTGAAGGCGATCTCGATCCAAGACGTCCGGGGCTGGATGCTTTGCTGCTGTTCGCCGAGCCGCCATGGCCGGCAGACATGCAGGTTTACGAATTGACTGCAGAACGCATCGGCCCGGTCATGAGCCCGCTGTTCAGCAGTTATAACCGCCTGGAAACCGCGCCAGCCTCGGCGCTGCTCAATGAACCGCTGCTGCACACCACTTCCCGTCCACAGGCGTGGCCGAGTTGGGCACAACAAAATCACCTCGACGCCAAGGCGTTGAAGTTGGGACAGGGTTTTGAGCATTTGTATTATTTGCTGGAAGCAGCGGTCGCTGGTCTCGGCGTAGCCATCGCGCCGGAGCCGCTGGTGACGGAAGATTTGAAGGCCGGTCGCCTGGTTGCGCCATGGGGTTTCTGTGAAACCCCGGCGCAACTGGCGTTGTGGCTACCCAAGCGCGCCGCAGACGGGCGCGCCCGGCAACTGGCGCAATGGCTCAAGAACGAACTGCGCCAGACGGATCACTCGCCGCGCTTGAACAGCAAGTAAGCCGCCAGCAGACCGATCGCACCGACGGCCACACCGGCCGTCGTCCATGGATGTTCCTGAGCGTAATCACGGGTGGCGATCCCGGTTTCGCGGGTTTTAACCTTGACTTCTTCGTAGGCATCGCTAAGCAAGTGGCGCGAGTGCTTCAGCGCACTTTCGGCATTGCTTTTCAGCGCCTTGAGGGTCTTGCGCGACTCGTCCGAAGCGTCGTCCTTCAAGCTTTCCAACGATTTGAGCAGACTCTCGATCTCGGCTTCCATGCTTTGCAACGAGGCTTTACGTAAAGAGGTGTTGGCCATGGTGGCTCTCCTGCATTGGTGATGAGTGGCGTGTGTTGGTTGGGACTTCAGCGGTTTGAGAAAGTGCAGAAAATCTGAACTTCGCCTGCGCGGTGCCGCCGAAATCAACAGTGCAGATTCACTGCTAGTCTCAATTCCACACGCCAAGGAGATCGTTATGAGTGACCATCACACGTACAAGAAAGTCGAGCTGGTCGGTTCGTCCACCAGCAGCATCGAAGACGCCATCAACAACGCGCTGGCCGAAGCCAACAAGAGCATCAAGCATCTTGAGTGGTTTGAAGTGGTCGACACCCGTGGCCACATCAAGGACGGCAAGGCAGCGCACTTTCAGGTGACGCTGAAAGTCGGCTTCCGCATTGCCAGCAGCTGAGTTTGGTCTAGTCTTCTGAACTTGCGCGCTGGCCGAGTGCCATAGGAATGGCAAAGCGCTACAGGGTGGCTGCATCGGGTGAACGCTCGATGCCCGCCTCTTTTAATCCGACCAGGGAGTGCGACCGATGAAGAAGTTCATGTTGGCAGTAGGTTTGTTGAGCCTTGCGGGTGGTGCGTTTGCTGCCGGTAAGCCTTGTGAAGAGCTGAAAAGCGAGATTGCGGCGAAGCTGGATGCCAAGGGCGTTTCCGGGTATTCGCTGGAGATTGTTGATAAGGGCGCTGCCGCTGGTGGCAAAGTCGTTGGCAAATGCGAAGGTGGCTCGAAGGAAATCGTCTACAAGAAGTGAGCTGATCGCGCCTGAAATACAAAAAGCCGACGTGAAGGCGTCGGCTTTTTTGTGTCTGAAAGATTTGTGGTGTGTTTGAGATTGATCCCCCWCACCCCAGCCCWCTCCCCCAGGGGGGGCGAGGGGGAAAGGGAGCGGATCGGGGGTTGTTCAGATCCTGAGTTCGACTCGATTTTTCAGGTCGATGTCGAGCGCAAGAAGACCTCAATCAGTCCCCTCTCCCCCTGGGAGAGGGCTAGGGTGAGGGTGCCTTTCGGCTTTTCAGCCCTTCATGACCTGCGCGAGCAGTTCGTACGAGTGCACCCGATCAGCGTGTTCATACAGATCACTGGTGAAAATCAGCTCATCCGCCTGCGTCTGCTCAACCAACACCTCAAGCTTGGCGCGGATCTTCTGCGGACTCCCCACCATCGCCAGCCCCAGGAAATCCCCCACCGCCTCACGCTCATGCGGTAGCCACAGCCCGTCCATGGTTTTCACCGGCGGACGCTGCACCAGGCTCTGCCCACGCATCAACGCCAGAATGCGCTGATACACCGACGTCGCCAGATAATCGGCTTGTTCATCGGTATCCGCCGCCACCAGCGGTACGCCGAGCATCACGTACGGCTTGTCGAGCACTGCCGACGGCTTGAAGTGATTGCGATAGACGCGAATCGCCTCGTGCATGAAGCGCGGAGCGAAATGCGAGGCGAAGGCATACGGCAAACCGCGCTCACCGGCTAATTGCGCGCTGAACAGACTGGAACCGAGCAGCCAGATCGGCACATTGGTGCCGGTGCCAGGCATCGCGATCACGCGCTGGTCCGGGGTACGCGGACCGAGGTAGCGCACCAGTTCGGCAACGTCTTCGGGGAAATCGTCAGCGCTGCCGGAGCGCTCGCGGCGCAAGGCGCGGGCAGTCATCTGATCGGAACCGGGCGCACGGCCCAGGCCGAGGTCGATCCGGCCCGGATACAGGCTTTCCAGCGTGCCGAACTGCTCGGCGATCACCAGCGGCGCATGGTTGGGCAGCATTACGCCGCCAGAGCCAACACGAATGGTCGACGTACCGCCAGCCAGATAACCGAGTAATACAGACGTCGCGGAGCTGGCGATACCGTCCATGTTGTGGTGTTCGGCCACCCAGAACCGCGTATAGCCGAATTTCTCGACGTGCTGCGCCAGATCCAGCGAGTTGCGCAGCGATTGCGCCGGGCTGCCGTTTTCGCGCACCGGTACCAGATCGAGGGTGGAAAATTTTACGTCGGACAGTTGCTTCATAAACCTGCGTCTCCGAGTGAGGAGGCAGGTTCTTCTTGCAAACGAAAACCTGCCGAATCCATAAGCGTGTTTTGTGCAATGAGGGCATATACCCGAGTTTCAATAGCAGTGATGAAATTTCCTACTAAAAAAGTCAACGATTCAGCCGGGCTGAACTTTGCTGCGGCGTCTATCCTCAGAAGCCTTGCAAGCAAAAACCACGACGACGCGGCGTTTCCGCGTCAGATCTTGAGGAGGCAGACATGGCTATCGTGAAGAAAGCATCCGCACATTGGGCAGGCGATCTGAAAACCGGTATCGGCTCGATCTCCACCGAAACCGGTGTCCTCAGAGAAGCCCCTTACGGCTTCAAGGCGCGCTTTGAGGGCGGTAAGGGCACTAACCCGGAAGAGCTGATCGGCGCCGCGCATGCCGGTTGTTTTTCCATGGCGTTTTCGATGATTCTCGGCGATGCGGGCCTGAAGGCTGACAGCATTGATACTCAGGCTGAAGTGACCCTGGATCAGGTGGATGGCGGGTTCGCGATCACTGCGGTGAAGCTGATCCTCAAGGCGAAAATCCCTGGAGCGACGCAGGAGCAGTTTGAAGAGCTGAGCAACAAGGCCAAGGAAGGGTGCCCGGTCTCGAAAGTGCTGAATGCGAAGATTACGCTTGAGGCTTCGCTGATTTCTTAAGCTTCGAAACAGGCGCTGGCTTTACCGACGCCTTCGCGAGCAAGCTCGCTCCCACATTGGTTCTGACTAAACCGGAACATTGTGGGAGCGAGCTTGCTCGCGAAGGCGATCTCGAGATCGACACAGGTTTGAAACCAAAAACACAAGTTGTGAGCGAAGTCAGAACCCTCGCTGTAAAAATATGGTCGAATAAATGACAGCAGCTTCAGCGCACACCCGTGCGCGCTGCCTCAGGGAGCTTCACTCATGAAACGTATTGGCTTGGCGATCCTCTGCAGTGCACTGGCCACTTCTGTCATTGCAGCACCCAAAGATTGCGAAGAACTGAAGAACGAAATCGAAGTAAAAATTCAGGCCAACGCCGTGCCGTCTTACACGCTGGAAATCGTCAGCAAGGAAGAGGCCGACAAACACGATGTGGCGATGGTCGTCGGCACCTGCGACAACGGCACCAAAGCGATCATTTATCAGAAGAACGATCGCTGAACCTGACTAGATAATGCAGTTGTAGTCGTAATCCTCGGCGACGATTTCTCGCTTGGCGTTATACAGCCGGGCGCTCGGTGTGAACCCCAGCGAACGCCCTTCCAGCACATAACGCTGCCCGGCCTCGAAATGGTCGTAGCGGATGTACAGGTAACACAACCGCTCTACCGGGCCGTTCATCAAACTGCCGCCACCACCAAACACTTCGAAATCAAACCGCACGCGCAATTCGTGGCTGCCCGGCGTGACCTGAAAGTAGCGCCCGTCATTCAGTCGCTGTTTGTCGAGGCGCTCGGCCATGAGCACTTTACCGCCGGGTGTCGGCGTCGAAAAATCGACCCAGGCCATCTGCGGATCGACCGGGGGCAATGGCGTCTGACAACCGGCCACAAGACTGGCAACGAGCAACAACAGCAACTGGCGCATGACGAATATCCACTGATCTGAATACTCAGCATAGCGCCGTTCAGGTGCGCTGACAGCCTGCCGGCGTGCCTTGGCCTACCACTTTGCGCTGCTCGTCATAGAGCTTGGCCCAAGGCCGGAAACCAATACTGCCGGCCTGCAACTGATAACGCTGGCCGGCGTTGAAGTCCTTGAATTTCACGCTCAACTGGCAATCGCGCCACAGCGGCTCAGCGTCGGGACCGATGTTGGTCGCCTCGACCGGAAATTGATAACGCACCTTCAACTCATGGCTGCCGGGCTGTACTTCGAAGTAGCGTTTGTCGGCAGTCGCTTGGGTATCGACCTGCAGCGCTTGCAGCGCCGTGTCCTGCTGCCGGGCATCCAGATCGATCCAGGCTTGCGAAGGGTCAGGATCGGGCATTCCGAATCCGGCACAACCGGCCAGCGTCAGCAGGCCTCCTGACAGCATCAACATGCGCATAGCGGTGCTCCTTAAGGCGGGATAGTCTTGCGGGCAGACTCTCCGGGGGATTTCTTATTTTGAGCAGGCCGTTTCCAAGCCTTGGGTTACTTGATCGCGTTTTTCGGATTTTGTTTCCGGGTGTGTTGTTTTTGTTGCTCAACGGTTGCGCCAGCGTCAGCTATTACACGCAGTTGGCCAGCGGCCAACTGCAATTGCTGCGGGCGCGCGAGCCTGTGGAAAAGGTGATCAACGATTCGAGCCGCGACGCGACACTGCGCGAACACCTGGCGCAAGCGCAAAAGGCCCGCGCCTTTGCGAGTGAACATCTGCATTTGCCGGATAACCAGAGCTATCGCCTGTACGCCGACATCCATCGCCCGTACGTGGTGTGGAATGTGTTCGCCACTCAAGAGTTCTCCCTGACACCGCAGAACCATTGTTTCCCGATTGCCGGCTGCGTGGCCTATCGCGGTTATTACAGCCAGAGCGCCGCGCGCGGCGAGGCAGCGATCCAGCGCTTGCAGGGTATGGACGTGTCGATTGGCGGTGTCGAGGCCTACTCGACGCTCGGCTGGTTCAACGACCCGATCCTCAATTCGATGATGGGCTGGGGTGATGAGCGCCTGGCCACGCTGATCTTTCATGAGCTGGCGCACCAGCGTTTCTATGTGAAGGACGACACCGAGTTCAACGAGTCCTTTGCCACGTTTGTCGAGCAGGAAGGCACGCGGCAGTGGCGGGCGTTTCGCGGGTTGCCGGCGGATACCGATTCACGGCTGAAGCAGCGCGATCAGTTTATTGAATTGGTCCTCGATACCCGTTCACGGCTGGAGAAGCTTTACGTGCAGTCAATGCCGGTTGAGCAAATGCGCGAGCGAAAAGCGGCCGAGTTCGAGCAGTTTCGCCGGGATTATCGGCTGATGAGGGACAGTCAGTGGTCCGGGGACAAGCGTTATGACGCTTGGGTGAATGCGCCGCTGAACAATGCGCGGTTGTTGCCGTTTGGGCTTTATGACCAGTGGGTCCCCGCGTTTTCGACACTATTCAAAAAGGTCGGGGGAGATTGGCTGAAGTTTTATGCTGAGGTAGAGCGGTTGGGTGGGCTGCCGGCCGCTGAGCGCAAGGCGGCACTGAAAGCGTTGGCATATCCGGAAGTCTGAGGTGGCTGAAAGGGCGTCATCGCGAGCAGGCTCACTCCTACAGGGAAATGCGTTCCACATGCAGGAGTGAGCCTGCTCGCGATAGCAATCTAATCAGCGCTGCAGAAACGCCTGATGCAACTCGTCCAGCGTTTCAAAATGATAAGCCGGCGCCTCGGCACTCAACTCTTCAAAACTGCCAAACCCATAACCGACCGCCGCCGCATCCAGCCCATTGCTGCGCGCCCCGATCAGATCATGCTTACGGTCACCGATCATCAACGTCTTCGCCGGGTCCAGCCCTTCTTCCTTGATCAGATGCGCAATCAACTCAACCTTGTTGGTCCGCGTGCCATCCAGCTCACTGCCGTAGATCACCTTGAAGTGCCGGGCAAAATCAAAATGCCGGGCAATCTCGCGGGCAAATTCCCACGGCTTCGAAGTGGCGATATACAGCTGCCGGCCTTGGCCACTGAGGGTTTCCAGCAACGGCGTGACACCATCGAACACACGGTTCTCGTACAGGCCCGTCACTTTGAAGCGCTCGCGATAGAAATTCACCGCCTGCCATGCCTTGGCCTCATCGAATCCGTAAAACTGCATGAACGCCTGCAATAACGGCGGGCCGATGAAGTGTTCCAGCTTGGTCAGATCCGGCTCATCGATGCCGAGCTTGGCGAGGGCGAACTGGATGGAACGGGTGATGCCCTCACGCGGGTCGGTCAGGGTGCCATCAAGGTCGAACAGTACGGTCTGGTAATGCATGAGAAATCCTGAGCAGGTGTAAGGCGATTCAGAGCTGGTCGTAGCCTTCGGCCAGATGCAGGTCCTTGAGTTTCACGTAGTTCGCCGCGCTGTAGGTGAAGAAAGCTTTTTCCTTGTCGGTGAGTTCTCGCACCTGTTTCACCGGGCTACCCACATAGAGGAAGCCACTTTGCAGACGCTTGCCCGGAGGCACCAGGCTGCCGGCGCCGATGATCACGTCGTCCTCGACCACCGCGCCGTCCATGACGATGCTGCCCATGCCGATCAACACGCGGCTGCCGACGGTACAGCCGTGCAGCATGACTTTGTGGGCGATGGTGACGTCATCGCCGATCAGCAGCGGGAAGCCGTCGGGGTTGAACGGGCCGGCGTGGGTGATGTGCAACACGCAGCCGTCCTGCACGCTGGTGCGCGCACCGATACGGATACGGTGCATGTCGCCACGGATCACGGTCAGCGGCCAGACAGAGCTGTCTTCGCCGATTTCGACGTCGCCGATAACCACCGCCGAGCCGTCGACAAACGCGCCTTTGTTCAAGTGCGGGGTGTGATTCTGGTACTTGCGAACGGACACGATAATTTCTCTCTCTGTCGCCGATAGCTGCGGTGAATGCCGATTGTAATTAAGATGGGGCAATGTTTCCCCAGCCAAGGTGCCAACCGTGAGCGTGAACAACCCTCTTCTGCAGTCCTACGACCTGCCGCCGTTCTCCACGATCCGTGCCGAACACGTCCTGCCCGCCATCGAAACGATCCTGGCCGACAACCGCGCCGCCATTGCCGAAATCCTCAAGACTCAGGTTCAGAACCCGACTTGGGCCGGTCTGGTACTGGCGATGGACGAACTCAATGACCGCCTCGGCGCTGCCTGGAGCCCGGTCAGCCACCTCAATGCCGTGTGCAACAGCGCCGAATTGCGTGAAGCCTACGAGTCATGCCTGCCGGCTTTGAGCGCCTACTCCACCGAGATGGGCCAGAACCGCGAGCTGTTCCAGGCTTATGAAGCGCTGGCCAACAGCCCGGAAGCCGCCGGTTTCGACGTGGCGCAAAAGACTATTCTGGAACACGCCCTGCGTGATTTCCGTCTGTCGGGTATCGATCTGCCGGAAGCCGAACAGAAACGCTACGCCGAAGTGCAGAGCAAACTGTCCGAGCTGGGCAGCCGTTTCTCCAATCAACTGCTCGACGCCACTCAGGCGTGGACCAAGCACGTCACCGACGAAGCCGCCCTCGCCGGCCTGACCGATTCAGCCAAGGCGCAAATGGCTGCTGCCGCACAGGCCAAAGGCCTCGACGGCTGGCTGATCACCCTGGAATTCCCGAGCTACTACGCGGTGATGACCTACGCGCAAGACCGCGCGCTGCGCGAAGAAGTCTATGCCGCTTACTGCACCCGCGCCTCGGACCAAGGTCCGAACGCCGGTCAGAACGACAACGGCCCGGTGATGGAAGAGATCCTCGACCTGCGTCAGGAACTGGCCAAACTGTTGGGCTTCGCCAGTTTCTCCGAGCTGAGCCTGGCCACCAAAATGGCTGAATCCAGCGATCAGGTGCTGAGCTTCCTGCGCGATCTGGCCAAGCGCAGCAAGCCGTTCGCTGCGCAGGATCTGCAACAGCTGCGCGCCTACGCCGCCGAACAGGGCTGCGCCGACCTGCAAAGCTGGGACAGCGGTTTCTACGGTGAAAAGCTGCGTGAACAACGCTACAGCGTTGCTCAGGAAACCCTGCGCGCCTACTTCCCGATCGACAAAGTGCTGGGCGGTCTGTTCGCCATCGTGCAGCGTCTGTACGGCATCGAAATCGCTGAACAGAAAGGTTTCGACACCTGGCATCCGGACGTGCGCCTGTTCGAAATCAAGGAAAACGGCCAGCACGTCGGCCGCTTTTTCTTCGACCTCTACGCCCGCGCCAACAAGCGTGGCGGTGCCTGGATGGATGGCGCCCGCGACCGTCGCCGCACCGTCGACGGCGTGCTGCAAAGCCCGGTGGCCAATCTGGTGTGCAACTTCACCCCGGCCGACAGCGGCAAGCCTGCGCTGCTGACCCACGATGAAGTGACCACGCTGTTCCACGAATTCGGTCATGGCCTGCATCACCTGCTGACCCGCGTTGATCACGCCGGCGTTTCCGGGATCAACGGTGTGGCATGGGACGCGGTCGAGCTGCCGAGCCAGTTCATGGAAAACTGGTGCTGGGAGCCGGAAGGCCTCGCACTGATTTCCGGTCACTACGAAAGCAGCGAGCCGCTGCCCCAGGACCTGCTGGAAAAAATGCTCGCGGCGAAGAATTTCCAGTCCGGCCTGATGATGGTCCGTCAGTTGGAGTTCTCGCTGTTCGACTTCGAACTGCACGCCACCCACGGCGACGGCCGCAGCGTGCTGCAAGTGCTCGAAGGCGTGCGTGACGAGGTGTCGGTGATGCGTCCACCGGCCTATAACCGTTTCCCGAACAGCTTCGCGCACATCTTTGCCGGCGGTTACGCGGCGGGTTACTACAGCTACAAGTGGGCTGAAGTGCTGTCGGCGGATGCCTTCTCCAAGTTTGAAGAGGACGGCGTGCTCAACGCTGAAACCGGTCGGGCCTTCCGTGAAGCGATTCTCGCGCGCGGCGGTTCGCAGGCGCCGATGGTGCTGTTCGTCGACTTCCGTGGCCGTGAGCCATCGATTGACGCACTCTTGCGCCACAGCGGCCTGAGTGAGGACGCGGCAGCATGAGTGAGGCACCTGTGATTACCAAGAAACGCTTTATCGCCGGGGCGGTCTGCCCCGCGTGTAGCGAGCCGGACAAGTTGATGATGTGGAACGAGGACGGCGTGCCGCACCGCGAATGTGTGGCCTGCGGTTACTCGGATACGCTAAACGAGCAAGGGCTGTCGGTACCGAAAGAACTGGGCACGCGGGTCAACACCAGCGCGCTGAACAAACCTGCGCCGGACAAGACGGTGCAGGCAGTACAGTTCTTCCCGAATCCGAAGCTCAAGAAGAAATCCGAAGACTGAGCTGCAGCTTGAAAACCTTCCACGATGCAATGTCGTGGAAGGTAGCGGATTACTTCAGATTGACTGACTGAAACCAGCTCTTCATCGAGCAGGTGGCAAACGCACTGGTGCTGCAATCACCATTGGCCAGAGCGGTGCGCAGCTTTTCGACATCGGCCTGCATCACATAACGCACGCCATCCTTGAAATGACCGCTTTCTCCAAATCCGCCCTGAGTCATTTCATTCAGCGCATCTTCCTTGCTCCAGCCTTGCACCACGATCCGGTACATCGCCGCCATCAGGCCGGTGCGGTCAGAACCGTGTTTGCAATGCATCAACACCGGACCGTTGGCTTCGGCGGACTGAATCGCGCGCAGAGTCTTGAGCACATCGGCGTCATCGACATGATTGGTGCGGTAAGGCAATTGCACCTGATTGATGCCCGGCTCTGACAACCAGTTATTGTCCGCTTCCGGAAGGAAGTTGATCACCGTGGCGACTTTCAGATTCTTCAGCAACGGCACCGCACCGCCATCGGGCAAGGCGCTGCGATAGAGCGTCGGCGACATCTGGAACAGGTTGTATTGCACTTCGACCGGTTGCGCCCAATCAGCAGGACGAACTGTCGCAGTTGCCGCAGCCTGGGCAGGCATCCAGGGCAACAGCACCAATAGCGATAAGCACAAAGCGGAAAAAAAACGCACTCGGGACATGCTGGGGTAACCGTGTCGGGGTTCATCGGTGAGAGGAACTGCAGCTTCGATGTTGAGCGGTCAAAGCCCTGTGAGGCGCTTGTCAAAGAATCGTGAATCCGCACGGTTTCATGCACTGGCATGCGGAAAACCGCTGTTTTTTTCCACTGAATCGATTCATCCCGAAGCTTAGCCTGCTACCATTTGTCACACGATGTTGCAGACGCGTCCCCATTTTCCGGGTCATACCGTCACGTCGCGACGAAAAATCCTCAAGCCGTTCGCAGAAGCGGCTGTCCCCTAATGCCTGATGAGGTGCACCCCATGTCTGATGAAAGTCGAGACAACCCGCGGCGTGAGTTCTTACGCAAATCCCTGACCCTGATACCGGTGGTCACCCTGGCTGGCACCGGTCTGGGCAGCAGCGTCTTGCAAGCAGCGCCTGAAGCCAAACCAGCTGCGCCCGCGCCGCAACCGGTTCGCACTGATGCCAGCGTGTATCAGCCGAGCTATTTCACCGCCGAAGAATGGGCGTTCATCAATGCCGCCGTCGCACAGCTGATCCCCAACGATGCCCAAGGTCCGGGTGCGCTAGAAGCCGGTGTCCCGGAATACATCGACCGCCAGATGAACACGCCGTACGCCGCCGGTGCACTTTGGTACATGCAAGGCCCGTTCAATGCCGACGCCGCTCCGGAAATGGGTTGGCAGAGCAAACTGGTGCCCAAAGAGATCTATCGACTCGGCATCGCCGCCACGGATCAGTGGGCAAAATCCCTCAACGGTAAAGTATTTGCTGAGCAAGACAGCGCTACCCGAGACGATTTGCTCAAGCAACTCGAAGCTGGCAAGCCGCAATTCGATGCGGTTCCGGCAAAGATTTTCTTCAATCTGCTGCTGCAAAACACCAAGGAAGGGTTCTTCTGCGACCCGATCCACGGTGGCAACAAAGGCATGGTCGGCTGGACCATGATCGGCTTCCCCGGCGCCCGCGCCGATTTCATGGATTGGGTGGAACGTAACGAGCAATACCCCTTCCCGGCAGTTTCGATTCGCGGCGAGAGGGCGTAAGCATGGCAACGGTAATGAAGAAGGTTGACGCAGTGATCGTGGGTTTCGGCTGGACCGGCGCGATCATGGCCAAGGAACTGACCGAAGCGGGTCTCAACGTGCTGGCGCTGGAGCGCGGGCCGATGCAGGACACCTACCCGGACGGCAACTATCCGCAGGTGATCGACGAACTCACCTACAGCGTGCGCAAAAAACTCTTTCAGGACATCTCCAAAGAAACCGTCACCATTCGCCACAGCGTCAACGACATCGCCCTGCCGAACCGCCAGTTGGGCGCGTTTCTGCCGGGCAATGGTGTTGGCGGCGCCGGACTGCACTGGTCGGGCGTGCACTTCCGGGTCGATCCGATCGAGTTGCGCATGCGTAGCCACTACGAAGAGCGCTACGGCAAAAGCTTTATCCCCAAGGACATGACCATCCAGGACTTCGGCGTCAGCTATGAAGAACTGGAGCCGTTCTTCGATTTCGCCGAAAAAGTCTTCGGCACCTCGGGCCAGGCCTGGACGGTGAAAGGCCAATTGGTCGGTCAGGGCAAGGGCGGCAACCCGTACGCGCCGGATCGCTCCAACCCGTTCCCGCTGGAAGCGCAGAAGAACACGGTGTCTGCACAGCTGTTCGGCAAAGCAGCGACTGAAGTCGGTTACAAGCCCTACAACTTGCCTTCGGCAAACACCTCGGGGCCTTACACCAACCCTTACGGCGCACAGATGGGCCCGTGCAACTTCTGCGGTTTCTGCAGTGGTTACGTTTGCTACATGTATTCCAAGGCCTCGCCGAACGTGAACATTCTGCCGGCGCTCAAGCCGCTGCCGAATTTCGAGCTGCGGCCTAACTCGCATGTGTTGCGGGTCAATCTCGACAGCAGCAAATCCAAAGCCACCGGCGTGACCTACATCGACGGTCAGGGCCGCGAGATCGAGCAACCGGCGGATCTGGTGATCCTCGGCGCGTTCCAGTTGCACAACGTGCGTCTGATGCTGCTGTCCGGGATCGGCAAGCCATACGACCCGATCAGCGGCGAAGGCGTGGTCGGGCGTAACTTCGCCTACCAGAACATGGCGACCATCAAGGCGTTCTTCGACAAGGACACCCACACCAACAACTTCATCGGCGCCGGCGGCAACGGCGTGGCGCTGGACGATTTCAACGCCGACAACTTCGACCACGGCCCGCACGGCTTCGTCGGTGGCTCGCCGATGTGGGTCAACCAGGCCGGCAGCCGGCCGATTGCCGGCACTTCGAACCCGCCGGGCACACCTGCGTGGGGCAGTGCCTGGAAACGCGCGACCGCCGATTACTACACCCACCAGGTGTCGATGGACGCCCACGGCGCGCATCAGTCCTACCGTGGCAACTACCTCGATCTCGATCCGGTGTACCGCGACGCCTACGGCTTGCCGCTGCTGCGGATGACCTTCGACTGGCAGGAAAACGACATAAAGATGAACCGCTTCATGGTCGAGAAAATGGGCAAGGTCGCCGAAGCGATGGGCCCGAAAGCCATCGCGGTGATCGGCAAGAAAGTCGGCGACCACTTCAATACGGCGTCGTACCAGACCACCCACCTCAATGGTGGCGCGATCATGGGCACCGATCCGAAGAAGAGCGCGCTGAACCGCTACTTGCAGAGCTGGGACGTGCACAACGTCTTCGTCCCGGGCGCCTCGGCCTTCCCGCAGGGCCTCGGTTACAACCCGACCGGGCTGGTTGCTGCGCTGACCTATTGGTCGGCGAAGGCGATCCGCGAGCAATACCTGAAAAACCCCGGCCCGCTGGTTCAGGCTTAAGGAGCGATGACCATGAAAAATCTCGTTATCGCGACTCTGGCGCTGCTCGGCAGTGCCGCAATCCATGCGGCTGAAGTTGATCAAAGTTTGATCAAACAGGGCGAATACCTTGCCCGCGCCGGTGACTGTGTGGCCTGCCACACTGCCAAGGGCGGCAAACCGTTCGCCGGTGGCCTGCCGATGGAAACCCCGATCGGCACGATTTACTCGACCAACATCACCCCGGACAAAACCGGCGTCGGTGAATACAGCTTCGAAGACTTCGATCAGGCCGTACGCCATGGCGTCGCCAAAAACGGCAGTACGTTGTACCCGGCGATGCCGTATCCGTCCTACGCGCGTGTCAGCGAAACCGACATGCAAGCGTTGTACGCGTACTTCATGCACGGCGTAGAACCGGTGGCGCAGGAAAACAAGGCCAGCGACATTCCGTGGCCGTTGAGCATGCGTTGGCCGTTGATGGGCTGGCGCTGGATGTTTGCGCCGAAGGTCGAGGACTACAAGGCAGTCGGTGACGACGCCGTCATCAGCCGTGGCGCGTATCTGGTCGAAGGCCTCGGCCATTGCGGTGCCTGCCATACGCCACGCGCGCTGACCATGCAGGAAAAATCCCTGAGTGCGGCTGACGGCACAACCTTTCTCGCCGGCAGTGCGCCGCTGGAAGGCTGGATCGCCAAGAGTCTGCGCGGCGATCACAAGGATGGCCTCGGCAGCTGGAACGAGGAACAACTGGTGCAGTTCCTCAAGACCGGGCGCAGCGACCGCAGCGCCGTGTTCGGCGGCATGAGCGACGTGGTCACCCACAGCATGCAATACATGACCGATGCCGACCTGACGGCGATTGCCCGCTACCTCAAATCACTGCCGGCCACTGATCCGAACGATCAACCGCATCAGTACGATGAAAAAGCCGCCAAAGCCTTGTGGAACGGTGACGACAGTCAGCGCGGAGCTGCGGTGTACATCGACAACTGCGCGGCGTGCCACCGCACCGATGGTCACGGCTACTCCCGGGTATTCCCGGCGCTGGCGGGCAATCCGGTGCTGCAATCGGAAGACTCGACTTCGTTGATTCACATCGTGCTCAAGGGCGGTACGTTGCCGGCGACGCACACGGCACCGTCGACGTTCACCATGCCGGGCTTTGCCTGGCGCCTGTCGGACCAGGAAGTGGCGGATGTGGTGAGTTTCATTCGTGGCAGTTGGGGCAACAAAGGCGCGCCGGTTGACGCTGAAGATGTAGCCAATCTACGCAAGAACGATATGCAAACGACTTCCGGGGATGATTTGGGGCAAGTCACCACGCATAACTGACGGACCTGATTGATACTCCGCTGGCACGGTTCGACTTTTCGTGCGGTGCCAGCGGACGGTCAACGCTTGGACTGAAAGCCTTTGAACTGCGCAAATGCATCGGCCAATTGCAGATAGAGCTTCTCGTCATATTTGTCGATGTCGCCATCACCGTCAGCATCGACGGCGTCTTCGGAGATCAGGTCATAACGACCATTGGCCTGCGACGACGAAGCAAAAAGCGCATAGTCGTAATCCATCATTTCGGTCGCGTCTTCGCTGTAGTGGTAAAACGCGATTTCCGGACTTGCATCTCGATCCATATCCGCAATTTCCAGCAGTATTCTGATAGCCATGGATGAAACCCTGCAGATTGATTACGTGCTTGAGATTAGGGTTGGCGAAAATTCCGGTCTACTGTCAGAGTTGACAGGGTGTATACCCAGCCAGTCTTTCACTGGCCACCTGTCATTTACCGTCTTTTCTTCTAAAACAATAAAGTCCTGCATGAGTCGTCATGCAGGACTTTATTTTCATTTGCTGTGAGACTCTTGAATTTTCAATTACGGATTAACGATACTTACATAAGCCTTGGCCAGTGCAATCAACTTCGTTTTGTCGTCGTTATCAATATCGCCATCACCGTCCACATCTTTCTTGTTGGTGCGAACAGTGAACGTTTTGCCACGGTCGCTGGACACCGCCACCACGTAGATCGAGTCGACCAGTGCCTCGGTGGGCAGTTCCTGTTCGGCGTTCCAGCCCAGTTCCTTTCGTGCCAGTTGCATCGAAACAATCGTGTTGGGTTCCGATGCATTGGGTTGCATCATTTGCACAAAGACACCGCGCTGATTGAGGTAAGACATGAATTAAATCCTTTTAATTTAGTTATCGGACAAGAACCACTCGAAGTAGCCAAGACTATCTTTGATAACTTGTCACGACAATCGAACATATGTATCTCGGGTTGTACTTCGGCTCTGCACCTATATATAAATTTTGGAACTCAGCAAGTATCCCATCGCTGAACGGTACTGGATCAACGTGGGCTCGCTCATGTACTGTATGCATATACAGATCAGGAGCCTGCCCAATGATCAACCCTCTTCCCCAGCGCGGTCGCGGCACCGCCAGCAACCCGCACAATCGCTTCGCGCCGAACCGTTCGGTGGCCGAGGATGACGGCTGGTATCAAGAGGTGCCGCTGACCCAAGGCACCGAGGTGATGATCGAAACCGCGAAAACCATCATTACCCGCAATACCTCTCCGGATCTGCCCTTCGACCGCTCGATCAATCCCTACCGTGGCTGCGAGCATGGCTGCATCTATTGCTACGCACGGCCCAGCCACGCTTACTGGGACATGTCGCCAGGGCTGGACTTCGAAACCAGGCTGATCGCCAAGACCAACGCCGCCCAAGTGCTGGAGGAACAGCTCGGGAAAAAAGGCTATCAATGTGCGCCGATCAATCTGGGCTCCAACACCGATCCGTATCAGCCGATCGAGCGCGAACACAAAATCACCCGGCAGACCCTCGAAGTGCTGCTGCGTTACCGGCACCCGGTGACCATCGTCACCAAAGGCTCGCTGATTCTGCGCGATCTCGACCTGCTGACTGAGTTGGCCGAGCAACGCCTGGTCGCGGTGATGATCAGCCTGACCACGCTCGATGACGAGCTCAAACGCATCCTCGAACCGCGCGCTGCTGCACCCAAAGCGCGATTGCGCGCCATTCGGGTCATGCGCGAAGCAGGCATACCGGTCGGCGTGCTGTGTTCGCCGATGATTCCGATGATCAACGACAGCGAGATCGAAAACCTGCTTAACGAAGCCCACGCGGCCGGAGCACAAAGCGCTGCCTATATGATGCTGCGCTTGCCGCTGGAAGTGGCGCCGCTGTTCGAAGAATGGCTTCAGGCGCACTATCCGCAACGCGCCGCGCATGTGCTGAGCCTGATCCGCCAGAGCCGTGGCGGCGAGCTCTACGACAGCCGTTTCGGCGCGCGCATGCGCGGCGAAGGAGTGTTCGCCGACCTGCTCGCGCAACGATTTGCCAAAGCCATCAAGCGTCTGGGCATTAATCACCGCGAAAGCTACAACCTCGATTGCACTGCCTTCTGTCCGCCGGGTCGCCAGATGTCGTTGATTTAGCGACAATTAGCCTATGGTTGAGGGGTTGGAATCCTTCCGCCGAAATCACTCAGTCACGTTTTTTGTGACCTGGAACACACGTGCTAGAGCGTTTGATTCAGTTTGAGTTAAGTTTCGGCGGCTACCTTGTTCATCGAGTGACTGACGGGTCGGGATGACCCGGATGTTTTAAACAGCCACTGGCTTCATACCGGAATACATGGGAACGACTCCCCTAATCCGCCAAAGAGGATGAATCATGAGTGACAAGGATAAACAGCCGTTGGCTGCGTCGGCGCAAACCCCTGAAGCGGAATCCGCCGATGCAGCGCTGCGACAGATCGTAGACGGCTTTTTGCATTTTCATCATGAGGTCTTTCCCCAGCAGGAAGAACTCTTCAAGAAACTCGCCACGGCCCAGGCGCCAAAGGCGATGTTCATCACCTGCGCCGACTCGCGCATCGTCCCTGAACTGATCACCCAGAGCTCGCCGGGCGATCTGTTCGTGACCCGTAACGTCGGCAACGTTGTCCCGCCTTACGGCCAGATGAACGGCGGCGTATCCACCGCGATCGAATACGCGGTGCTGGCGCTGGGCGTGCAGCACATCATCATCTGCGGCCACTCCGATTGCGGCGCCATGCGTGCGGTGCTCAATCCGGACAGCCTGGAAAAAATGCCGACGGTCAAAGCCTGGCTGCGCCACGCTGAAGTCGCGAAAACCATGGTGCACGACAACTGTCACTGCGCCGACGAAAAAGAAAGCATGCCGATCCTCACCGAGGAAAACGTCATCGCCCAATTGCAGCACTTGCGTACCCATCCTTCGGTAGCCTCGCGCATGGCGAACGGTCATCTGTTCATCCATGGCTGGGTCTACAACATCGAAACCAGCGAAATCAAAGCTTACGACGCGGATCAGGGACGTTTCCTGCCGCTCGATGGTAGCCATCCGATTCCGGTGGCGACGCCCAAAGCGCGCTTCTAAATCTTCCTAAACATCTGTGTGGTTTGACGCCGGCCGCTGTTTCAGCGGTTCGGCGAAGCCATGCCTGAAGAAAACTTCGGGAGAATCGCCATGCGTGCGGCTCAATTGAAAGCGGTGTTGCCACGGGAGTTGCTCGCTTCAGTGGTTGTGTTTCTGGTCGCGTTGCCGCTGTGCATGGGTATCGCGATTGCGTCAGGGTTGCCACCGGCCAAAGGTCTGATCACCGGGATCATCGGCGGTCTGGTGGTTGGCTGGCTGGCGGGTTCGCCGTTGCAGGTCAGCGGGCCGGCGGCGGGTCTGGCGGTGTTGGTGTTTGAACTGGTGCGCCAGCACGGCATTGAAATGCTGGGGCCGATTCTGCTGCTCGCCGGTTTCCTGCAACTGGTGGCCGGGCGCTTGAAGCTCGGTTGCTGGTTTCGGGTCACGGCGCCAGCGGTGGTGTACGGGATGCTGGCGGGGATTGGCGTGTTGATCGTGCTGTCGCAGGTGCATGTGATGCTTGATGCGTCACCGAAGCCCTCTGGCCTGGATAACCTCACGGCGTTCCCGGCGGCTGTGGCGCAGGCCTTGCCGTCGTTCGGCTGGCAGGCCGGGCTGTTGGGGCTGTCGACGATTGCGGTGATGTGGTTGTGGGAAAAATTTCGCCCACATTCGTTGCGCTTCGTTCCGGGTGCGTTGCTCGGCGTGGGTCTGGCGACAGCTGCCAGTCTGCTGCTGGCGTTGCAGGTCAAACGTGTTGAAGTACCGGCGAATCTGGCCGAAGCCATTGACTGGCTGAAACCGGCGGACCTGCTCAGCCTGGCCGATCCTACGCTGCTGATCGCCGCGTTCGCCGTGGCGTTTATCGCCAGCGCCGAAACCTTGTTGTCCGCCGCTGCGGTGGATCGCATGCACAGCGGCGTGCGTTCGGACTTCGACCGTGAGCTGTCGGCGCAAGGTGTCGGCAACATGCTCTGCGGTCTGCTCGGCGCGCTGCCGATGACCGGGGTGATCGTGCGCAGTTCGGCCAACGTCCAGGCCGGCGCAACCACGCGTTACTCGACGATCTTCCATGGTCTGTGGCTGCTGGCGTTCGTGCTGTTGCTGTCGAGTGTGCTGCAAAGCATTCCGGTGGCGAGTCTGGCGGGTGTGCTGGTGTACACCGGGTTCAAACTGGTCGATCTCAAAGCGTTTCGAGGTCTGGGTCGTTATGGGCGGATGCCGATGTTCACCTATGCGGCGACGGCGCTGGCGATCATCTTCACTGACCTGTTGACCGGGGTGTTGATCGGTTTCGGTCTGACGATGTTGAAACTGGCGTTCAAGGCTTCGCGATTGAAGATCAGCCTGATCGATCTGCCGCAGGACGGCGAGATGGAGTTGCGTCTGGTCGGCGCGGCGACATTCCTCAAAGTGCCGGCGTTGACGCAAGTGCTGGGCAGTATTCCGCAAGGCACCACGGTGCATGTGCCGCTCAATAACCTGAGCTACATCGACCATTCGTGTCTGGAGTTGCTGGAGGAGTGGGGCCGGGCGAATGCGGCGAAGGGTTCGAAGCTGTTGATTGAGTCGCGCGGGTTGAAGCGCAGGCTTGAAGGCAGGGTGCGGACCAATACCGGAATCGGTGCGGCCGGCTAAATTTGCTGGTTGAACTCAACCCCTGTAGGAGTGAGCCTGCTCGCGATGGCGGTGCCCAGTCGGCGGCCCATGCACGGCCAGCGTTTCCACGCGGCGCCGGTGTCCGGGCTGCTGAGTTTGCCGCGGTAGGCTTCTACCGATTCCAGGGCAAAACTCTCGTCGTTGAGCATCTCGTCGATGGCGTGATGCACCGCTTCGTCCAGTTGGTTGGCAAATTCCTCACCGATCAATTGGTGAGCAATCAAGTTAGCGACCGTCATGTCCAAGGGGATCAGTGGCTGGCCGAAATGCTTGATGTACAGGTCGTTGACCTCTTCGACAAAACGGTGCGCCAGATAGGCTTCGTCGAGCAGGCTGTCCAGGCCAACGTGCCCGGCCATGATGGCTGGCGGCTGGAGGAAATACTGCTCGGCGATTTTCAGCACCGGTTTGATCTGCGATTCGATTCCCGCTTCCCTGGCAACTTCATTGGCTGCATCCAGCAGGTCTGGCACTTCATCAATGTATGCGGCGACAAAACGCGTCAGCACACCGTTGGCGTCGGCTTCCGGCAATTGGATCGCCGGGTGTAAATGAGGCAGCTTGCTTTCCAGCTGACGGGTCAGCAGGCCGGTTTCTTTTTCGTGTTGTTGGGCTTTTTGGATCTGCTCGCGCAATGCGGCGGTGTTCATGAAAACTCCAGGAAACAAGGCAATGAAATAGGGAAGACATAACTTAGCTGGCTTACGAAAAATGCTAAGACGCATTTGTCATAATTATTTCATCCTTGATGCACCTGCGTTATATCGGTTTGCCACCACTCGTCTGCATCCTTCTCCATTCGTGCCCTTGAACGCAAGTGCCAGCTGTTTCAGTTCATTTACGTGCGCACATTGCAATTTCCCGTCGCTGTCTATACTCGCCATTGAATGGAGTTAGCTGATGACGCCCGACTGCACCCGCAGCAAGGCCCGGCGATTCAAGTTCGTAGTCTGATGCAGCCGCTCCCTTGCCGCAGGCGAAAGCCGGCGGGATAACAAGAACGATAAGGGGAACCCGCAATGATGCGACATCCACACGTCTGGATGGGCCTCCTGTTGTGGTCGATTTTCAGTCCGGCACACGCTGCCTGGACTGTAAATATGGCGCCTGGAGCGACTGAAATCAGTCACGCAGTATTCGACCTGCACATGACCATTTTCTGGATCTGTGTGGTGATCGGGATCATCGTCTTCGGCGCCATGTTCTGGTCGATGATGGTGCACCGCCGTTCTACCGGGCAGGTCGCCGCAAAATTCCACGAAAGCACTACCGTCGAAATTCTCTGGACCGTCGTACCGTTCCTGATTCTGGTGGCGATGGCCGTACCGGCGACCGCCACCCTGATCAAGATGTACGACACCAGTGAGCCGGATATCGATATCCAGATCACCGGTTATCAGTGGAAGTGGCACTACAAATACCTGGGCCAGGACGTCGAGTTTTTCAGCAACCTGGCCACTCCCGCCGAACAGATCCACAACAAGGAAACCAAGGGCGAGCATTACTTGCTCGAGGTCGACAAGCCGTTGGTGCTGCCGACYGGCGCCAAAGTGCGCTTCCTCGTGACTTCCGCCGACGTCATTCACTCCTGGTGGGTGCCGGCCTTCGCGGTGAAACGCGATGCGATCCCGGGATTCGTCAACGAGGCGTGGACGCGCATCGACAAGCCCGGCATCTACCGTGGCCAGTGCGCCGAATTGTGCGGCAAGGATCACGGCTTCATGCCGATCGTGGTCGAGGTCAAAGAGAAGGCCGACTACGACAAATGGCTCGCCGACCGCAAAGCCGAGGCTGCGCAGCTCAAAGAGCTGACCAGCAAGGAATGGACCCTCGACGAACTCAAGGAACGCGGCGACAAGATCTATCACACCACCTGCGTCGCCTGTCACCAGGCCGAAGGTCAGGGCCTGCCGCCGATGTTCCCGGCGCTCAAAGGCTCGAAAATCGCCACCGGACCGAAAGAAGGCCACTTGAGCATTGTCTTCCACGGCAAGCCCGGCACCGCCATGGCGGCGTTCGGCAAGCAGTTGTCGGAAGTCGATATCGCAGCGGTCGTGACCTACGAACGTAACGCCTGGGGCAACAACAAGGGCGACATGGTCACGCCAAAAGAAGTGCTGGAGCTGAAACAGGCGGAAAGCAAATGAGCCGGTCTATCGCGTACCTCGTGAACCGGTCGGGGCAGAGCGCCCCGGCCTGCCTCATCCACTCACGTAAAGGAGACCGGCCATGAGCGCTGTCATCGATGACCACGGTCATGCCGACCACGCCCACGGCCCCGCCAAAGGCCTGATGCGCTGGGTGCTGACCACCAACCACAAGGACATCGGCACGCTGTACCTGTGGTTTGCGTTCTCCATGTTTCTGCTCGGCGGCACGTTCGCGATGGTGATTCGCGCCGAACTGTTCCAGCCCGGCTTGCAGATCGTCGAGCCGGCGTTCTTCAACCAGATGACCACCATGCACGGTCTGGTGATGGTCTTCGGTGCGGTGATGCCGGCGTTTGTCGGCCTCGCCAACTGGATGATCCCGTTGATGATCGGCGCGCCGGACATGGCCTTGCCCCGGATGAACAACTTCAGCTTCTGGCTGTTGCCGGCGGCGTTCCTGATCCTGGTGTCGACCCTGTTTACCCCCGGCGGCGGGCCGAACTTCGGCTGGACGTTCTATGCGCCGCTGTCGACGACGTATGCACCGGAAAGCGTGACCTTCTTCATCTTCGCCATCCACTTGATGGGCATCAGTTCGATCATGGGCGCGATCAACGTGATCGCCACCATCCTCAATCTGCGGGCGCCCGGCATGACGCTGATGAAAATGCCGCTGTTCGTCTGGACCTGGCTGATCACCGCGTTCCTGCTGATCGCGGTGATGCCGGTGCTGGCCGGGTGCGTGACGATGATGCTGATGGACATCCACTTCGGCACCAGTTTCTTCAGTGCTGCCGGTGGCGGTGACCCGGTGTTGTTCCAGCATGTGTTCTGGTTCTTCGGCCATCCCGAGGTGTACATCATGATCCTGCCGGCCTTCGGCGCCGTCAGCTCGATCATCCCGACCTTCTCGCGCAAGCCGCTGTTCGGCTACACCTCGATGGTCTACGCGACGGCGAGCATCGCCTTCCTGTCGTTCATCGTCTGGGCGCACCACATGTTCGTGGTCGGCATTCCATTGGTGGGCGAGCTGTTCTTCATGTACGC
>NZ_JBFUIR010000037.1:0-49451 GCF_056401755.1 Pseudomonas sp. P4_D7
ACATGAACCAGACCCGGTTGGCTTCATCCAGGCACACTTCGATGAAGTGGTTGCCGCTGCCGAGCGTACCGAGGTGCCCGCGGTTGTTGGTGTTGGCCAGTTTCGGGTACTTGTCAGTGATCAATTTGAACCGTGGCTGCAGCCCCGCCCAGGCCTGATCGGCTTGCTGCGGGATCTCATCCCAGGCGCCCTTGTCGCGCCGCGAACGGGTCGAACTGCGGCCATGTGGCACCGCTTGCTCGATAGCGCTGCGCAGACCGAGCAGGTTGTCCGGCAAATCAGCGGCGGTCAGCGACGTACGCGCGGCAATCATGCCGCAGCCGATGTCGACGCCGACCGCTGCCGGAATGATCGCGCCGACTGTCGGGATCACGCTGCCGATGGTCGAGCCCTTGCCCAAGTGCACATCCGGCATGACCGCCAGATGTTTGAAGATGAACGGCATTTTTGCGGTGTTCATCAACTGCTCGCGGGCCTCGTTTTCCACCGGAACGCCTTCGGTCCAGAGTTTGATCGGTTTGCCGTTGGCGACTTCGAGCAATTGGTAAGTGTGATCTTTCATGTCTTTATTCGACTGCGTATTAAAGAAATTTGAGTTGGCCATCTTGACGTCTCGCGGGGTTTTGCTGTTCGTTGCGATAGACATAGCAGCGCCCGTGCCAGGTTTTCAATTCCCCCGAAAAAACTTCATAACTCTCTGTTTTAAATGACCTTTATTATCTATCGACTTTTTGAGTGTTTGAATTGACGACAAACCCTGCGTAGAAAAATTATCATTAGATATCGTTTTTTATCTTTTGAGATAAGCATGCAAAATAGACGTACCGTCGCTATCGGTTTTATCGGAGCCACCCTTGATCGCGTCGGTAAAGGCGCCAATCGCTGGAGCCATTGGCGGCCGAGCGTGGGCCTCTGCCAGCAGCCGGATGTGCTGATCAATCGGCTTGAGCTGATTCACGGCATCGACGCCCGCGACGTCAGTCTCGCCGAGCGGGTGCGCGCCGATATTCAGCAGGTTTCACCGGAAACCGAAGTGCGCCTGCACTCGATGGCGTTGCGCAATCCGTGGGATTTTGAAGAGGTCTACGGCGCGCTGCACGATTTCACCACTGCCTACACGTTCGACACCGAACACGAGGACTACCTCGTCCACATCACCACCGGCACCCACGTCGCGCAGATCTGCTGGTTTCTGTTGACCGAGGCGCGCTACTTGCCCGCTCGCCTGATCCAGACCTCCCCCGCCAAGCGCAAGAGCGAAGACGAACACGCCTGCGGCACCCATGCCCTGATCGACCTCGACCTGTCGCGATACGATCGCATCGCCTCACGCTTTGCCAATAAACGCCTTGAAGGTCTGGCATTTCTGAAGTCCGGCATCGCCACACGCAATGCCGCGTTCAACCGCTCCATCGAGCAGATCGAACGCGTTGCGGTGCGCTCGAAAGCCCCCATGTTGCTGATCGGCCCGACCGGTGCCGGCAAATCCTTTCTGGCTCGACGCATCTACGAACTCAAACGCAACCGCCATCAGATGCAGGGGCGCTTTGTTGAAGTCAACTGCGCCACCCTGCGTGGCGACGGTGCGATGTCGACCTTGTTCGGCCACAGCAAAGGCGCCTTCACCGGCGCACAGAACGCCCGCGACGGTCTGCTGCGTGCGGCCGATGGCGGCATGCTGTTCCTCGATGAAATCGGCGAACTGGGCGCCGACGAGCAGGCGATGCTACTCAAAGCGATTGAAGAAAAACGCTTCTTTCCACTGGGTTCTGACAAGGAGGTGGAGAGCGACTTCCTGATCATCGCCGGCACCCATCGCGACCTGCGCAGCCGGGTCGCTGAAGGCCTGTTTCGCGAAGACTTGTACGCACGCATCAACCTCTGGACGTTCGACCTTCCCGGCCTCGCCGGCCGCCGCGAGGATATCGAGCCGAATATTGATTTCGAGTTGCAGCGACATGCCCGTGAGCATGGGCAATTGGTGCGCTTCAACCTTGAAGCACGCCGCCGCTATCTGGCCTTCGCCAGCTCTAGCGAAGCGGCGTGGCTGGGCAATTTCCGCGAACTGTCTGCGTCGATCACGCGCATGGCAACATTGGCGGATAGCGGGAGAATTGATGAGGCGCAGGTGCAGGAAGAGATTGAGCGGTTGCGTTATGCCTGGGGCCTGACCCAAGCGGGAAGCAACTCAGAAGATTTGCCAGGGAATGAAGAGAGCATGGATCTGTTTGACCGCTTGCAGTTGCGGGCAGTGCTTGAGGTCTGCCGGCAAGCAGACAGCCTGTCAGATGCCGGTCGCCGCTTGTTTGGCATCTCGCGCCTGGCCAAGGCGCAGCCTAATGATGCGGACCGCTTGCGCAAGTACCTGGCCCGGTTCGGGATTGAATGGAGCCAGTTGGCGCCGTAGATCTCTTAGACGTATAACGCCTGGCCACCTTACTTGACCTGATGCCGCTGGTCTGATGTACCGCACCTTCGCCCTGTGAGTTCTTCCAATGCAGTACATCCCCGACCTGGAAGACAACCTCATGAACAAGCGAATGATTGCTATCGGATTGGCAAGCCTGCTTTCACTGTGCCCACTGTTTTCCCTTGCGGCTGAAAAAACAGGCGGCTCCTCAGTTCCAGCCACTGCGATTCCCGGCGTAAACCAAGGCGGATCCGAGTCAAAAGAAGACAAAGCCGACAAGAAAGGCGAGGAAGCATCAGGATCAAATTCCGGTGCCGAAGCACACGAAACACAGAAGGATGCCAACACCTCGAGCGATTCCGCAGATGTTAAAAAACCCAGCCAGTGAACCTCTGCTTTTGGCCGATGAACAGATGGTAGCGCCGAGCCATGAATGCTAACGTTCCCGGCCAACATTCAGGGATGGCGTGCCATGTTCAATCGGTTTCTGGCGACAACGGCAATACTGCTCACTTTCAGCTTTGCAGCACACAGCGCACCCTTGCCCAGCGAATATCTGGAAGAGTGCCAGCGAGTCGAAAATTCGGCCAAAGCCATCATGAAAGCCAGGCAAGGAGGCGTGCCCCTCTCCTCCGTCCTGGAACTGGCCGACAACGCAGGAAAGGAGAGCGAGTATGTGGGTAGTTTGTACAAAGCCTTGATCGGGCAGGCCTACGACATGCCTAGGGAGTCGGACGCGAGGAAGCAGGAGAAGGTGGTGGCTGACTTTCAGCAAACTTTTTATTCGCTTTGCATCGATTCGGCGCAGAAAACGGCGAGTGAAAGAAGCTGACGGGAATGCTCTTCTATAGAGAGCAAAAATCACTGCGCATGAAAAAGCCCAATCTTTTCAGATTGGGCTAAGTCATTGAATTATATGGTCGGGACGGAGTGATTCGAACACTCGACCCCTAGCACCCCATGCTAGTGCGCTACCGGACTGCGCTACGCCCCGACTGGCTTTGCAACTGTTCTTCACCTCGAAGAACGCTCAAGAATATAGCGCAAGCGTTTGAAAACTGGAAGTATTCAAACGCTGCTTTTTATTTCTTGAGAACCACCAGCACATCTTCCAATTCGGCAATCATCTGCCGAATCATCTGCTTGTATTGGGTCGTGTCGTCTTTGGCTTCATCGCCGGACAAGCGCAAGCGTGCGCCGCCGATGGTGAAACCCTGATCGTAAAGGAGCGCGCGGATCTGCCGGATCATCAGCACGTCCTGGCGCTGATAATACCGGCGGTTTCCGCGGCGTTTGACGGGGTTGAGTTGAGGAAACTCCTGCTCCCAATAGCGCAGCACGTGTGGCTTTACGGCACACAGCTCGCTGACTTCACCGATGGTGAAGTAGCGTTTGCCCGGGATGACGGGTAGTTCGTCGTTATGACTTGGTTCCAGCATAAGCCTCAACTCGGGCCTTCAACTTCTGCCCTGGACGAAAGGTGACCACACGGCGAGCCGTGATCGGGATTTCTTCCCCCGTTTTCGGGTTGCGGCCAGGCCGCTGGCGTTTGTCCCGAAGGTCGAAATTGCCGAAACCGGACAATTTGACCTGCTCGTTGTCTTCAAGAGCGTGCCTGATTTCCTCGAAAAACAGTTCTACCAATTCCTTGGCTTCCCGCTTGTTCAGGCCCAGCTCTTCATACAGACGTTCCGCCATCTCAGCTTTCGTCAAAGCCCCCATACGTCACTTCCTTAACGTGGCGTTCAACCTTTGTTCGAGCGAGGTGAGGATATTTTGCGTCGTCGAATTCACCTCATCGTCATTAAGAGTGCGCGATGGATGCTGCCAGGTCAAGCCAACTGCAAGGCTTTTTCTATCAGGATCAATGCCTTTACCCTGATACACGTCAAACAGCCTGAGATCCGTGAGCCATTCGCCTGCATTTTCACGGATTACGTCCAGTACGGCCGCGGACGCGACGTCTTTGTGCGCAATCAGTGCAAGGTCACGACGCACTTCAGGAAAGCGCGACAACTCGTGGAATTTCGGCATTTTACCGAGTGCCACTTCAGCCAGAACCAGCTCGAAAACGAAGACCGGACGGTCCAGACCCAAGGCTTTCGACAATTCCGGGTGAATGGCGCCGATGAAACCGACTTCACGCCCTTCGCGCTCGATGCGCGCGGTTTGACCCGGGTGCAACGCAGGGTGTTTGCCCGGAGCGAAGGTGAACGAATCCAGTGCACCGGCGAAGCCGAGCACCGCTTCCACATCAGCCTTGACGTCGAAGAAATCAACCGTGTCGCGACCTTGCGCCCAACCTTCCGGCAGGCGGCTACCGCAAACCACGCCGGACAGCATCGGCTCTTGCTTCAGGCCTTCGAGCTGACCAACGAAGCGCAGACCGCTTTCGAACAGACGCACGCGATCTTGCTGACGGTTGAGGTTGTGCTGCAGCGCCTTGACCAGACCCGGCCACAGCGACGAGCGCATGGCTGCCATGTCATTAGAGATCGGATTGGCCAGCAACAGCGGCTCGACGCCCGGACTGAACAGTTCGAACTGACGCGGATCGATGAAGCTGTAAGTGATCGCTTCCTGATAACCACGCGCTACCAGCAGGCGGCGCAGTTCCGGCAGATCGCTACGCGCTTCGGCTTTGGCTTGCGGCGCCAGACGCGCTTGCGGGTAACGAACCGGCAGACGGTTGTAGCCGTACAGACGCGCCAGTTCTTCGATCAGATCGACTTCCAGACTGATGTCGAAGCGATGGCTTGGCACTTCTACGCGCCACTGGCCTTCGCCATCGGCAGTAATACCTAGACCCAGGCCGCCGAGCAAACGCTCAACCTGGGCGCAATCCATTTCCATACCCAGCATCTGGGTGATGCGCTGGGAACGCAGAGTGATCGGCGCGATCGACGGCAGATGTTGCTCGCTGAGGGTCTCGATGATCGGGCCGGCTTCGCCGCCAGTGATGTCCAGCAGCAAGCCAGTGGCGCGCTCCATGGCTTCACGGGCCAGTTGCCAGTCGACACCCCGCTCATAGCGGTGCGAAGCGTCGGTGTGCAGACCATAGGAGCGAGCCTTGCCCGCGACAGCGATCTGGTCGAAGAAAGCACTCTCCAGGAAGACGTCGCGAGTGGTTGCAGACACACCGCTATGCTCGCCGCCCATGACACCGGCAATCGCCAGTGCGCGGGTGTGGTCAGCGATCACCAGCGTATCGCTGCGCAGGCTGACTTCTTGGCCGTCGAGCAGTACGAGCTTCTCGCCCTCTTCCGCCATGCGCACGCGGATGCCGCCGTTGATTTCGGCGAGATCGAAGGCGTGCAGCGGCTGACCCAGCTCGAGCATCACGTAGTTGGTGATGTCGACAGCAGCGTCGATGCTGCGCACGTCGGCGCGACGCAGACGTTCCACCATCCACAGCGGCGTTGGCTTGGACAGGTCAACGTTACGGATAACGCGGCCCAGGTAACGCGGGCACGCGGCTGGGGCCAGCACTTCTACCGAACGCACTTCGTCGTGCGCGGCAGGAATGGCCATGACCACCGGACGGGTGACCGGCGCGGCATACAGTGCGCCGACTTCACGGGCCAGACCGGCCAGGGACAGGCAGTCGCCACGGTTCGGGGTCAGGTCGACCTCGATGCTGGCGTCTTCCAGATCCAGGTACACACGGAAGTCTTCGCCCACCGGTGCATCGACCGGCAGTTCCATCAGACCGTCGTTGCCTTCACCGATCTGCAGCTCGGCTTGTGAGCACAGCATGCCGTTCGACTCGACGCCGCGCAGCTTGGCCTTCTTGATCTTGAAGTCGCCCGGCAGCTCAGCGCCGATCATGGCGAACGGAATCTTCAGGCCCGGACGCACGTTTGGCGCACCGCACACGACCTGGAAAGTTTCCGCGCCGTTGCTGACCTGGCACACACGCAGCTTGTCGGCATCAGGGTGTTGCTCGGTGCTCAGCACCTCACCCACCACCACACCACTGAAAACACCGGCGGCCGGGGTCACGCTATCGACCTCAAGGCCCGCCATCGACAGACGAGCAACCAGCTCGTCGCGATTTACCTGCGGGCTAACCCAGCCACGCAGCCATTGTTCACTGAATTTCATCCTGCTCTCCTAAGAATTCGTTACGACTAGCGAAATTGCGCGAGGAACCGCAAGTCGTTGTCGAAGAACAGACGCAAGTCGTTCACGCCGTAACGGAGCATGGCCAGACGCTCGACACCCATGCCGAAAGCAAAACCGGAGAACTCTTCCGGATCAATGCCGGACATGCGCAACACGTTCGGGTGAACCATGCCGCAGCCCATCACTTCCAGCCAGCCAGTCTGCTTGCAGACACGGCAGCCTTTACCGCTGCACATCACGCATTCCATATCGACTTCAGCGGACGGCTCGGTGAACGGGAAGTACGAAGGACGGAAACGTACGGCCAGCTCTTTTTCGAAGAACACCCGCAGGAATTCTTCGATGGTGCCTTTGAGATCGGCAAAATTGATGTCGCGATCAACCAGCAGGCCTTCGACCTGGTGGAACATCGGCGAGTGGGTGATATCGGAGTCGCTGCGATACACGCGGCCCGGGCAGACGATGCGGATCGGCGGCTGTTTCGATTCCATGGTGCGGACCTGTACCGGCGAGGTATGGGTGCGCAGCAGCATGTTGGCGTTGAAATAGAAGGTGTCATGCATCGACCGGGCCGGGTGATGGCCTGGGATGTTGAGCGCTTCAAAGTTGTGATAGTCGTCTTCGACCTCAGGGCCTTCGGCGATGCCGTAGCCGATGCGGGTGAAGAACTGTTCAACACGTTCCAGAGTCCGGGTCACCGGATGCAGACCACCAGAGGTCTGGCCACGGCCCGGCAACGTCACGTCAATGGATTCGGCGGACAGTTTGGCAGCCAGTTCGGCTTCTTCAAACAGAGCCATGCGCGCATTGAGTACGCCTGTGACACGTTCCTTGGCAACGTTGATCAGGGCGCCGACTTGCGGACGCTCTTCTGCCGGCAAATTCCCCAGGGTCTTCATCACCTGAGTCAATTCGCCCTTTTTGCCAAGGTATTGAACCCGGATTTGCTCCAGGGCATTGATATCTTCAGCGCTTTGCACAGCCTCTAGTGCTTGAGAGACCAGCGCATCCAGGTTTTCCATGTACAGACTCCAGATACAAAATAGGGGAAGAGCTTGAAGGCTCTTCCCCTATTTAAGACGTTTACCACCTGGCCCCACGGAAGTGAGGCCGGGTGATTGTCGGGGGTACTTAAGCCAAGGTGGCTTTAGCTTTCTCGACAATCGCAGCAAACACCGCTTTTTCGTTCACTGCCAGATCAGCCAGAACCTTACGGTCGATCTCGATGGACGCTTTTTTCAGGCCAGCGATGAAACGGCTGTAGGACAGACCGTTAACACGAGCACCAGCGTTGATACGAGCGATCCACAGAGCGCGGAACTGACGTTTTTTCTGACGACGGTCACGGTAGGCGTATTGGCCTGCCTTGATTACCGCTTGCTTGGCAACACGGAATACGCGGGAGCGTGCGCCGTAGTAGCCTTTAGCAAGTTTCAGAATTTTTTTGTGACGCTTACGGGCAATGACGCCACGCTTTACACGAGCCATGAGTTACTTCCTCTATTCTTGACTAAATTAACGAAGGCGCAGCATGCGCTCGACTTTTGCCACGTCAGACGGATGCAGCAAGCTGCTACCGCGCAGTTGACGCTTACGCTTGGTCGACATTTTAGTCAGGATGTGGCTCTTGAAAGCGTGCTTGTGCTTGATACCGTTAGCAGTTTTCAGAAACCGCTTAGCAGCACCACTTTTGGTTTTCATTTTTGGCATGTTCGGATACTCCGCATTCAGTTGATAAACATAATCAGAAGGCCTGCCGTGCCCTGTTGATTACTTCTTCTTTTTCGGGGCGATGACCATGATCAGCTGGCGTCCTTCCATCTTAGGATGCTGTTCGACCGAACCGTACTCGAGCAGGTCAGCTTCAACCCGCTTGAGGAGTTCCATCCCCAGCTCCTGGTGGGCCATCTCACGGCCGCGGAATCGCAAGGATACCTTGGCCCTGTCCCCATCACTCAGGAAACGTACCAGGTTGCGCAGTTTTACCTGGTAATCCCCTTCCTCCGTCCCTGGACGAAACTTGATTTCTTTTACCTGAATCTGCTTCTGGTTCTTCTTCGCCGCGGCAACCTGCTTCTTCTTTTCGAAGATCGATTTGCCGTAATCCATCACACGGCAAACCGGTGGGATTGCGTCTGCGGAGATTTCCACCAGATCAAGCTTTGCTTCTTCAGCAATACGAAGCGCTTCATCAATCGAGACGATGCCAATCTGCTCGCCATCAGCGCCAATTAACCGAACCTCGCGTGCCGAGATATTCTCGTTGATCGGGGCTTTCGGTGCAGCTCGTTTATCTTGTCTCATTTCACGCTTAATAATAATTACTCCGAATCTGGGCGACCACGCCGGGAAACCGCTTGCGCGAGAAACTCAGCGAACTGGGCGACGGGCATCGAGCCCAGGTCAGCACCTTCACGAGTACGCACAGCGACAGTCTGCATCTCGACTTCCTTATCTCCGATAACCAAAAGATAGGGAACCTTGAGCAAAGTATGCTCGCGGATTTTAAAGCCGATCTTTTCATTTCTCAAGTCGGACTTGGCACGAAATCCGCTTTCGTTGAGAGTTTTTTCAACTTCTGCAACAAAATCTGCCTGTTTATCAGTGATATTCATGATCACCGCCTGGGTTGGCGCGAGCCACGCAGGGAACGCACCTTCGTAGTGCTCGATCAGAATCCCGACGAAACGCTCGAAGGAACCGAGGATCGCACGGTGCAACATCACTGGGTGTTTGCGGCTGTTGTCTTCAGAGACGTATTCAGCGCCCAAACGGACAGGCAGGTTAAAATCGAGCTGCAGAGTACCACATTGCCAGACCCGACCAAGGCAGTCTTTCAGCGAGAACTCGATCTTCGGACCGTAGAACGCACCTTCACCCGGCTGCAGATCGTACGGCAGGCCCGCAGAATCAAGAGCTGCAGCCAATGCAGCTTCAGCGCGATCCCACAATTCGTCGGAACCGACGCGTTTTTCCGGACGAGTGGACAGTTTCATCTCGACATCGGTAAAGCCGAAGTCACGATAAACGTCCATGGTCAGCTTGATGAATGCGGCGGATTCAGCCTGCATCTGCTCTTCAGTGCAGAAGATGTGGGCGTCATCCTGAGTGAACGCACGCACACGCATGATGCCGTGCAGCGCACCCGATGGCTCGTTACGGTGGCAGGCACCGAACTCGGCCAGACGCATCGGCAGCTCGCGGTAGCTCTTCAGGCCCTGATTGAACACCTGCACGTGGCACGGGCAGTTCATCGGCTTGATCGCGTAGTCGCGGTTTTCCGATTGAGTGGTGAACATGTTGTCGGCGTAGTTGGCCCAGTGACCGGATTTCTCCCACAGGCTGCGATCAACGACTTGCGGCGTCTTGATCTCAAGGTAGCCGTTGTCGCGCTGGATCTTGCGCATGTACTGCTCAAGCACCTGGTACAGAGTCCAGCCGTTCGGGTGCCAGAACACCATGCCCGGGGATTCTTCCTGGGTGTGGAACAGGCCCAGACGCTTGCCGATCTTGCGGTGATCGCGCTTCTCAGCTTCTTCGATGCGTTGGATGTAAGCCGCCAGCTGCTTCTTGTCTGCCCAAGCGGTGCCGTAAACGCGCTGCAATTGCTCGTTCTTGGCGTCGCCGCGCCAGTAGGCACCGGACAGCTTCGTCAGCTTGAAGGATTTCAGGAAACGCGTGTTCGGCACGTGCGGACCGCGGCACATGTCGACGTATTCTTCGTGATAGTACAGACCCATGGCCTGTTCGTTCGGCATGTCCTCGACCAGGCGCAACTTGTAGTCTTCGCCACGAGCCTTGAACACTTCGATCACTTCGGCGCGCGGAGTGACTTTCTTGATGACGTCGTAATCTTTTTCGATCAGCTGTTGCATGCGCTGTTCGATAGCGGCCATGTCGTCCGGAGTGAAAGGACGCTCGAAGGCGATGTCGTAATAGAAGCCTTCGTCGATGACCGGCCCGATGACCATTTTCGCAGTCGGGTACAGCTGCTTGACCGCGTGGCCAACCAGGTGCGCGCAAGAGTGGCGAATGATCTCCAGCCCCTCTTCATCCTTAGGCGTAATGATTTGCAGGGTCGCGTCGCTGCTGATGATGTCGCTGGCGTCGACCAGTTGGCCATTGACCTTGCCGGCCAGTGTGGCTTTGGCCAGACCGGCACCAATGGATGCGGCGACCTCGGCTACGGAAACCGGGTGATCGAATGAACGTTGACTGCCGTCGGGAAGAGTAATAGTTGGCATGGCGCCTCCTCTCCTAGTGGTGACCCCTACCAAAGGTCACGTGGGTTGGGATGAGCCAGTACAAGATCCGATCCAGGCCATTCAATGACGAACGCCTGCCTTACAGCGGCAGGAGCCTTGCGGCCAACCGGAAAACCGAACCAGAGTGACTGGGATTCAAATCGAAAATATTCGCACGTTGACCGCTGCCGGGACTGAAGGTCATCCGGCGCCAGAGAACGCTTGAGCCCGGCATGCTAGCACAGATGAGCGGTCACTTATGCCTCTGTTTGATCAGAAGGCAAATCGTCTGTTTTTATGCCAGAGTGCTGAACTTGATAGGCCTTTCAGCCCTCAGATAACAAGACATTGACCCACAAGGAGCATCCTCGCATGCGTCTGAATACCCTGTTCGCCGTAGTCGCCCCTATCGTTATGCTGCTGCCACTGAGCGCCCACGCCGACTGGCCGAAGGGCGAGCGCGAGAAGTACATGGCGCAGTGCACCCAGGCGGCTACTCCGCAAATTGGTGCCGCCGCGGCCAAATCGCACTGCGCTTGTGGCGCTGATGCCATCAAGTCCTATCCTGCCGCCGATATTCAGGCGCTGATGGACAACAAGGCCACCCCTGAACTGCAGCAGAAAGCGCTGGGCCAAATCGCCAAATGCAAGGCGAATACTCCGGCGAAAAAGTAAGAAAAAAAGCGTCCTGACTCGGCCCAGCGCCCTTGAAAAGGGCTGAATTTGCGTCTTTTCAGACGTTTTATGCAGGTTTTACAGGTTTTTTTATCGTCTTTACGTTCCGCTAAAAGCCTTGTAAACCGGGGCCTTCAGCCGATAAAGGCAGTAAAGAAAACACGACTGATTGGCAAACAGCACGTCCGGGGGGCTACCAAAGCGAACATTTCGACTATGATACCCGGGTGTGCCCAGTTGGCCTGAGCAGCACAGTACTGAAAAATATATGTTTCTTGGAGATACACCATGTCTAATCGCCAAACCGGCACCGTTAAGTGGTTCAACGATGAAAAAGGCTTCGGCTTCATCACTCCTCAAGGTGGCGGTGACGACCTGTTCGTACACTTCAAAGCTATCGAATCCGACGGTTTCAAAAGCCTGAAAGAAGGCCAGACCGTCTCTTTCGTGGCTGAGAAAGGCCAAAAGGGTATGCAAGCTGCACAGGTTCGCCCAGAGTAATTTCTGCGCGCACTAAAAAAACCCCGTCCATGTGACGGGGTTTTTTATGCCTGCAATAAAAGCCTTCGCTAATCAGCCGCAGTTGACACGAGTGATCACCAGGTTGTTGTCGGTGTTCAGATTCAAGCGATCGGAGCGGTACTCAAGCGTGATCATGTCGTTCGGCTTGAGGAAGCGGGCATTTTGCGCCCCGGCTTTGCTGCGCGCCTGCTCCAGAAGCTCTGGCGAAGCTTTCTTGCCAATGGCGAATTCCGCCGCCGATGCTTCACAGCGGCTGTGACCAGCTTCGGTTGCCGCAGATTCCTTTGCCGACTC
This sequence comes from Pseudomonas sp. P4_D7, assembly GCF_056401755.1. NCBI lineage: Bacteria > Pseudomonadati > Pseudomonadota > Gammaproteobacteria > Pseudomonadales > Pseudomonadaceae > Pseudomonas > Pseudomonas sp. P4_D7. Next base: position 12,271 of record NZ_JBFUIR010000037.1, read on the forward strand.
GCTGGAGGTCGTGCTGCAACCGGCCAGCATGGCAGCGGCCATAAGTGCACCCAGTGTCGCGAACTTCAAAGGCATGAAGCCTCCTTGTTTTCAAAATGGTTAAGCTGAGATCGTGCGACCGCCATTCAAGCGATTGGTTTCACAGCCAAGGCCATCACCAATCACCCTGCCCCACGATCGGAAAAACGCCGAGTGTGCCTGAGGGGCATGCGTCACTTCATCAATCAATCGTGACTGAATATTAAAGGCGCTCAATAGACGTCGATGTAGTCATACGGCGGATTCGGCCAGTTGTCCTTCAGCGCATTGAAAATCTGCATGACCCATACCTCGTCACTGGCCGCGACATTGCCCACGTAGCCCGAGCCCTTGGCCCAGGTTTCCAGGCGAAACAGCAAGCCGTCGATATCCTGCCCACCGGTAACGCCGGAGGAAATGTAAGCGATACCGCCCTTGGTCACGCGCAGCTGCGTGTGTTCGTCATCACTGGCCGAGGCGAGCAACTGGCGCACCGCGTCGAGCGTGAGGCCGTCAGGGGTGTTCAAATCGATCTGCACAGCACAATCCTTGGGAGCCTTAAAAGACCAAGTGTCGCATAGCGTTCCGCTCATGCCTAAGTCGCAGTGCCAAATGCCCGACAAAATGGTTAACTCAAACCCAAGATCTTCCGACTATTCGAGCGCTCTCATGACCACCATCAGCATCGACGCCGCCATTAATGCCAAATGGGCAGACGGACACAGCTCTTACAGCCCGGGAACCACCGAGGAGCTTGCGCTGATTGGTATCGATTTATTGGTCAAAGAGTTGGGCACAGAAGCGGCCAAGCAATTCATCAAACAGATTTTCGAGCGCTACCCGACCGAACAGGTCGAACACGAACACGCAGAGAAAGGGTAAACCCGCAGGCTGGCACCTGCGGGCGAGTGGCTTACTTCAGACGTTTCAGGCGTTCGGTGAGCAAGTCAAAGAAGCCTTGCGCGTCGCCATTTTCCACCCAGAAGGCGTTTTTCGGCGCCTTCAGGCCGTCGTACCAATCGACGATGGTCTGACCGAAAGTCGGCCCTTCACGGCTATCCACCACGACATTCACCGAGCGACCGATGAACAGTTCCGGCTTGAGCAGATACGCCACAACGGTGGCGTCATGCACCGGGCCACCCGGAATACCGTAGTGCTCCATATCGCCTTTGATGTACTCGTTGAGAATGTCGCCGACAATCTTGCTCGCGCTGTTGTTCAGCGCAGCGATCTGTTTCAGGCGCGCATCACTGGTGAGAATCTTGTGGGTCACGTCCAGCGGCAGGTAGGTCAGTTTCACGCCGCTTTTCAGAACCACTTCAGCAGCTTGCGGGTCAGCAAACAGGTTGAATTCCGCCACCGGAGTGATATTGCCACCGTTGAAGTGCGCCCCACCCATGATCACCACTTCCTTGATGCCCTGAACAATTTCAGGCTCCTGGATCAGCGCCAGCGCCAGGTTGGTCTGTGGACCGAGCATGGCGATCGTGATGCTGTGCGGCTTGGCTTTTTTCAGGGTATCGATCAGGTAATTGACCGCATTGCCTTCAGCCAGCCCCTTTTTCGGTTCGTGCACGGTGACACCCGACAGGCCTTCCTTGCCATGGATGTTCTCGGCGTAGATCGGTGTGCGCATCAGCGGCTTCGGCGCGCCAGCATAAACCGGTACGTCCTCGCGCCCTGCCCACTCGCGCGCCAGTCGTGCGTTACGCGAAGTCTTGTCGAGGCGCACGTTGCCGGCCACGGTGGTCAGCGCGCGAATGTTAAGTTCGTCCGGCGAGGCCAGGGCGAACAGCAAGGCGACCACATCGTCGGCACCCGGGTCGGTGTCGATGATCAGGTCGATTTTTTCCGCCGCCTGGGCGCCGGTGGCAGTTATTACGGACAAAAGCAGCAGGCTCCGGATGAATTGATGCAGTTTCTGAGCATAGCGTTGCATGGCGCATTCCTTGTGCTTGTGAAATCAAAAGTTAAAAGGTGACTCCAGCGACCAGCACGATGTTGCAGTACGGCTGGCATTCCCCTGTACGAACAATCGCCCGAGCCTGTCGGCTGAGAACCTTGAATTGCTCGTGACTGAGCAGATCACGACGGCCCAGAGCGCCCTCTTCACTCAACTGCTCCAGGGTATTCAGCGCGGTCGGTTGCTTGTCGAAGATTTCTTTGGCCAATGCATGGCTTTCCACTTGCATCTCGCTGAGCACGACCTTCAGGGTACTGACGAAATCCGGGACACCGTGGGTCAGCGCCAGATCAATCAGCTCGACACCCGGCGGCACTGGCAGCCCGGCATCACCAATGACCACCATGTCGCCATGGCCCAGGGACGCGATCAGCCGCGACAATGCGACGTTGAGCAGAGGAGTCTTTTTCATGCGGGTTTAAAGGCCTGTACGTCGGATAGGGTTGGAATGGACGGCTGTGCGCCGGCGCGGGTTACCGATAACGCGGCGGCGATCTGCCCGAAACGAATCGACTCGGCCTCGGACTTGCCATTGGCCAGCGCAGCGGCGAAACCACCCACGAACGTGTCGCCTGCGGCCGTGGTGTCGACAGCCTTCACTTTGGGCGCCGGGAAATGCTCAAAGCTTTGGCCATTGGCGAACAGCGAGCCTTGCGCACCAAGGGTAATAATGACTTTGCCCGCACCCATGGCGATCAACTGACTGGCTGCACTTTCTGCCGTTTCCTGCGAGTCCACCGGCAAGCCGCTCAACACGGTCGCTTCGCTCTCATTGGGGATCAGGTAGTCGATCGCCGCAAACCAGTCCGCCGGCAGTGGACGACTGGCCGGTGCCGGATTGAGGATGACAATTTTACCCAGCGCGCGCGCACGCTTGAGCGCATGCCCCACCGTGGCATCCGGAATTTCGAGCTGGCAGATGATCACGTCTGCGGCTTGCAGCACCGCATCAAACCGGTCGATCACTGCGGGCGTCATGGCGCCATTGGCGCCGGCGACGATGACAATGGCGTTCTGACTGTTGTCATCGACCACGATCAACGCCACGCCACTGGAGTCATCGACGGTGCTCACTGCCTGGCAATCGATCTGTTCGGCCAACAAGGCGTTGCGTAGTTGCACGCCATAATCGTCGCTGCCAACACAGCCAACCATCGCCACCTGCGCGCCCAAACGCGCTGCGGCCACCGCCTGATTGGCGCCCTTGCCACCGGAAACCGTGGCAAACGAATGACCGATCAACGTTTCGCCGCCGACCGGCAGCCGTGGCGCCCGGGTCACCAGATCCATGTTCAGGCTGCCTATTACCACTACATTTGCTGGCATACATCATTACTCGTCAATTCGGTTTCAGCGGTATTCGGTGAACACGCCGGACAACGGTGCAGTGGATTCGCGCAAGACAATACTCGGGGTCACGATCCGTTGATCAGTGCCCAGGCTCGGCGTGGCAATCCTGCGCAGCAGCACTTCGGCCGCCATCTCGCCCAGTTGCAGGATTGATTGCCCCACCGTGGTGAGTGCCGGGTAGACGTAACGACTCATCTGGATATCGTCGAAACCAATCACCGACAGCTCGCTCGGCACGCGCACATTGCGCTCCGCCGCCGCTCGCAGCACACCAATGCCGATCATGTCGTTACCGGCAAAGATTGCGCTCGGCGGATTGCGCTCGAGCAGAATCGCCGCTGCGTTGTACCCGCCAGTACTGGTGAAATCGCTTTCCAGCATGCGCTCCTGACGGACGTCAACGCCCGCCTCTTTCAGCGCTCGGCAATAGCCGGCCAGACGCATCTGCGCAACGCTGGTGCTGGCCGGGCCGCCGATGGTGGCGATGTCGCGGTGCCCCAACTCAAGCAAGTGCCGGGTCGCGAGGTAAGCGCCGTATTCGTGGTCGATACGCACCAGATCGGCATCGACGCCATCCAGACCTCGGTCGACGATGACCATCGGCGTTTTCACCCCGGCCAACCCCTGCGCCAGACCGCTGTCACCGCCAGCGGAAGCAACGATCAAACCGTCGATGCGTTTCTCCAGCAACACGCGCAAATAGCTGCGCTGCTTGTCGGGATTGTCGTCGGAGTTGCAGAGGATCACGCAATAGCCGTTACGCTCGCAATAATCCTCGATGCCCCGCGCCAACTCGGCGAAATACGGGTTGAGACTGTTGGGCACCAGCAGGCCGATGGTTGCAGTGGTCTTGGCTTTGAGCGAGCGCGCCACCGCACTCGGCACATAGTCGAGGCTCTTGATCGCCGCCTCGACTTTCAACCGCACCTCCCGACTCACCGGCCGGGTGTTGTTCACCACATGCGACACCGTCGTGTAGGAAATCCCCGCGAGGGCTGCCACATCCTTGATCGTTGCCATCTCTTAGCCCCGGCGACTGGCGCGCTGACTGCGATAAGTGTCGAGCACCACCGCGATCACGATGACGGCGCCGGTGATGATTCGTTTGGTCGGCTCAGTCGCACCGATCTGCGCCAGACCTGCCGCCAGGACCGAAATGATCAACACGCCAAAGAATGTGCTGATCACCGAACCACGCCCGCCCATCAGGCTGGTACCGCCGATAACCACAGCTGCGATTACCTGCAACTCCAGACCGGAACCGGCATTCGGGTCAGCGGCTTCCAGACGGGAAATCTGGAACAGCGCAGCGATACCGGCCAGCAGCCCCATCAGGCTGAAGACCAGAATCTTGTAGGGTTTCGGATTGATCCCCGCGAGGCGCACCGCCTCTTCGTTGGTGCCAATGCCGATCAGGTAGCGACCGAATACGGTACGGGTCAACACGGCCTGAGCGATGATAATCACCAGCAAAGCAATGATAAACGATGGCGAGATGCCGAACGCGATCGGGTTCGACAGCCAGGCAAACGAATCACCGATGTACGCGGTGCGCGATCCCGTCATCTGATAAGCCAGACCCCGAGCCATTTCCAGCACGCCCAGGGAGACGATGAACGATGGAATCCGCCACGCCACCGTGATTGAACCGGTCACGGTGCCAGCCAGTGCCGCCACTGCCATGCCGAGCAACGCTGACGGCAACACGCCCCAGCCCCAACCGAGAATGGCGACGCTGACCGTCGAAGCGGCAAGCGCCAATACCGAACCCACCGAAAGGTCGATGCCGCCGATGATCAACACGAAGGTCATGCCGACCGCCAGCACCATCAGATCAGGGATCTGGTTGGCCAGCGTACTGAAGGTGTTATAGGACAGAAAGTGGCTGCTCAAGACCGAGAACAGCGCAATCATCGCCAGCAAGGCGCCGGCCAGGCCCAGATAAGTGCCCAGACCGTAGAAGTTGCCACTACGTTTGCCGGCAGGAGATGCAGTTTTCATGGGAGATCCCTAGGCGCCGCTTCATTGAGCAACGCATCACGTTTTTGGTAGCCGGCGAACGCGGCGGCAAGCAAGTCATCCTGGGTCCAGCTGTCGCGCTCGAAGGTGTCGATCAACCGGCCGGCCGACAACACGCCGATGCGGTCACAGATCAGCATCAACTCACGCAGATCACTGGACACCACCACCAGCGCTTTGCCCTGGCGAGTCAATTCGCCGAGCAAGGCATAAATGTCGAACTTGGCGCCGACGTCGATGCCACGGGTCGGCTCGTCGAACAGCAGCACCGAACAGTCGCGCTCCAGCCATCGGCCGATCACGACCTTCTGCTGGTTGCCACCGGACAACTCTGAAACCAGTTGTGTCGGACTCGAACTGCGGATGCGCATGGCATCGATCTGACGCTGCGCCAAAGCGATCTCGTCGCCATTGTTGACGACACCGCCACTGGAGATTTCCGGCATGTTGCCCAGTGCGATGTTGGCGCTGATCGATTGACTCAGCAGCAGGCCTTCACCTTTGCGGTCTTCGGTAATCAACGCGATACCGTTGCGCACCGCATCGACCGGCGAGCGCACACTGACCACTTTGGCCGGGGAGCCGAGCGCGATGGTGCCGCTGTCGGCAACGTCCGCACCAAAAATCAGTCGCAGCAGTTCTGTGCGCCCTGCCCCGATCAATCCGGAAATCCCGAAGATCTCGCCGGCACGGACTTCGAATGAAACATCGCGCACTTTGTCAGAGCGATTCAAACCCGTGACAGTCAGCGCCGGGGCGCCGATATTGCGCGGGCCCATGTCGATGTGTTCGCCCAGTTCACGACCGACCATCAGCGTAACCAGTTGCTCGCTGTTGTAATTGGCCATCGGCTCGACACAGACCAGATTGCCGTCGCGCAGCACGGCAATGCGCTGTGCGACACGGGCCAGCTCTTCGAGACGGTGGGAAATGTAAATGATCGAAACGCCGCGCGCCTGCAACCGGGTGATCTGCTCGAACAGCATTTCGACTTCACGTGCGGTCAGCATCGCGGTCGGCTCATCGAGAATCAGCACATGGCAATCGCCAATCAGGTTACGGGCAATTTCAACCATCTGCTGATGCCCGATCCCCAACTCGCCGACCAGCGTATCCGGATCAATCGCGTCGAGACCGACTTGCGCCATGGCTTCGATCGCTGCTTTGCGCAGTTGTTTTCGGCTGATCCAGCCGCCGTTGCTTGGCAGGTTGTCGAGAAACAGGTTTTCCGCGACCGACAGTGTCGGCAACAGATTGAGCTCTTGCATGACCATACGCACGCCGAGCTCTTCAGCCTGGGTGCGGCTGCCCGGACGATAGTCCTTGCCCTGGAATTGCATCTGGCCGGTGGTCGGCGTGACCAGTCCGCCAATGATTTTCGACAGGGTACTTTTGCCGGCACCATTCTCGCCGGTCAGCGCCAGCACTTCACCGCGCATCAGCGTCAGATCGATGCCGGTGAGCACCGGTTGCGCATAGGTCTTACCGATACCGCTGACCGAGAGGACAGCGTTCGGGGCGGAAACTGACATAAAAACTCTCCATGCGCTCGCCCGGACGGACGAGCGCCGTTGTGTCGCCAGAAGACTTACTTGGTGACCAGCTCGACCGGTGTTTCGATCACGCCGTTGGCGCCGCTGTCGACTTTCTCGCCCTTGATGATTTTCAGCGCGGTTTCGATGCCGAACACTGCCTGCTTGGCAGCGAACTGGTCAGCCGTGGCCAACACGCGGCCATCCTTCAACATTGGCTTGATGGCGTTGATGTTGTCGTAACCGACCACCTGAACCTGACCGGCCTTGCCAGCGGCACGTACTGCGGAAACGGCGCCGACGGCCATGCTGTCGTTACCGGCCAGCAGTGCTTTGACGTCCGGGTATTCGCTGAGGATCGAAGCGGCAACCTTGTTGCCCTTGTCGATTTCCCAGTCACCTGATTGCAACGAAACGATCTTGATCTGTGCGGCGTCCATCGCATCCTTGAAGCCAGCGGTACGTTGCTGAGCGTTGGTCGTGGTGGACACGCCTTCAATGATGCCGACTTCGTCACCGGCCTTGAGCTGCTTGGCCAGGTACTCACCGACCAGACGCGCGCCTTTGCGATTGTCCGGACCTACGAAGGGCACGCTGATGTTTTTGCTTTTGACGATGGCCGGATCGAGTTGGTTGTCGATGTTGATCACGGTGATACCAGCATCGACGGCTTTCTTGATCACCGGCACCATGGCCTTGGAATCGGAAGGCGCGATCACCAGTGCATTGACCTTGGCCAGGATCATTTGCTCGACGATGCGGGTCTGGCCAGCAGTGTCGGTTTCATCCTTGATGCCATTAGAGATCRGGTCGAAATCGGCGGAGTGTTCTTTCTGGTACGCCTTGGCGCCATCTTCCATGGTCAGGAAGAATTCGTTGGCCAGAGACTTCATGACCAGCGCAACTTTGGGTTTTTCGGCGGATTCGGCGAATGCCGAGGAGACAGGTAGTGCGGCGGCTGTGGCAGCCAGCATAGCGACAGCAAGAAGACGTCCAGCGAATGGCAGCTTCATGGGTTCACTCCGATCTTATGATTATTGTGAGCAACGCTTGCGCTGGCGTAAGCTACTTGGCTATCTGCAGGGCCATAGTGCCCCGAGAGCGCCGCGCAAACGTTTGCGTAGACCGAACTATGCGAATCCCGCCGACATTTGTCAACAATCAGAAATCGGTATTGATTAAAGGACGAATCCGTTGCTTCGTCCCTTGATGCTCAGGCAGTGGTGTTGACCACGTTGCCGCTGGTGGAGCCCTGGGACATTTCCTTGAGCAACGCCGCCGCGACCTCCATGAGTGCGCCGCTGGTCTGCGCGATCTGACCCTGAATGGACATCACCGCCTGCGACTTGGCCTCAGGCGTCGGATAGCTCGCAGCCTGAGCCGCCGCCAGTTGCTGTTGCTGCTCCTGCAGTTGCTTCTGCAACTCTTTCATCCGCTTGAGCAGCATTTTCACGGTGACATTCAGACTGTCGCCGCTGTCCGCGCTATCGGCCTGACTGGCTTCTTGCGCAGGGCCGCCGGTCCTGACCTGGTTGCTCGGCTCTTTTTCAACGCCCAGCGCCTCGTCGGAAGCGTCCGCTTCTGCCTGGTTCATTGCATTGATCGTCGCTGCGGTTTTACCGCCGATGGTGACTGTACCCGGGTTTGAAAAACCGATCGTCAGTGACATGTGAACTCCCTAAAAAAGCGTTTCCCAGAACAACCATCGGCCTCAAGGCCGGTTTCTTTAGTAAAGAATCCCGAGCCGGCAACCGGTTTCATTCGAAAAGAAGCCGTAGTCCCTTTCGGTGAACCGAACGCGAAAGCGTCCATTGTTCGGAAACCCGGATAAACGCTTCGCCCCACCATTTGCAAATCCATAAAATCTTGATGTAAATCATCAAGTTAAACATTTCTCTAAAGCAAAGTAGGGCTGGTACAGATCCTGCTCCCTAGCCTGCACCCCGAGCATTCAGATCGGCTTGGGGCGCATCTAGATGAACCTGCATCAGCACCGTCTCACTACTAGAGAGAAAAATAATGAAATCTGCTTTCAACACTTTGGTTCCGGGCGCTTTGGCCCTTCTCCTACTCCTGCCCACCGCCCTTCAGGCGAAAGAAGTCGAAACCCAGACCAAGCTCGCTAACGTCGTAGTCCTTGCCACCGGCGGCACCATCGCCGGCGCCGGCGCGAGCGCCGCCAACAGCGCCACCTATCAAGCGGCGAAGGTTGGCGTCGAACAATTGATCGCCGGCATTCCCGAGCTGAGCAAACTGGCAAACGTGCGTGGCGAACAAGTCATGCAGATTGCTTCGGAAAGCATCACCAACGAAAACCTGCTGCAACTGGGTCGTCGCGTGGCCGAACTGGCCGATAGCAAAGACGTCGATGGCATCGTCATCACCCACGGCACCGACACCCTGGAAGAAACCGCTTACTTCCTCAACCTGGTAGAAAAAACCGACAAGCCAATCATCGTCGTCGGCTCAATGCGTCCGGGTACCGCGATGTCCGCCGATGGCATGCTCAACCTGTACAACGCCGTGGCCGTGGCCAGCAGCAAAGAAGCGCACGGCAAAGGCGTACTGGTGACCATGAACGATGAAATCCAGTCCGGTCGTGACGTCAGCAAGATGATCAACATCAAGACCGAAGCGTTCAAAAGTGCCTGGGGCCCATTGGGCATGGTGGTTGAAGGCAAATCCTACTGGTTCCGCTTGCCAGCCAAGCGTCACACCATGGATTCGGAATTCGATATCAAAAATATCAAGAGCCTGCCTGACGTAGAAATCGCTTATTCCTACGGCAACGTCAGCGATACTGCCTACAAGGCTCTCGCACAATCCGGTGCCAAGGCGATCATCCATGCCGGCACCGGTAACGGCTCGGTCTCCTCCCGCGTGGTTCCAGCCCTGCAAGCGCTGCGCAAGGATGGCGTGCAAATCATTCGCTCGTCCCACGTAAACGCTGGCGGCTTCGTTCTGCGTAACGCCGAACAACCAGACGACAAATACGACTGGGTTGTCGCTCACGACCTGAACCCGCAGAAAGCCCGCATCCTGGCAATGGTCGCCCTGACCAAAACCAATGACAGCAAAGAGCTGCAACGGATGTTCTGGGAATACTGATGGACTTTCGCCCGGTCAATTCTTGATTGGGCACCCTGCACCACTCGCCTGACGGGCGGGTGGTGCAACGCTCACAAAGCTCTCGCACTTTTCCTACAAAAAACTCGACACGACCTACACCAAAATCCGAAAACCGCTGTCAGAGGATTTTCTTGTATTTTAAGCAGTTGCGAAAATGCTTACAGTTAAATACTGTATGCACGTACAGCTTAATAAGGATAACCTCGTGGCCACCTCCCCTGATGCTCCTGACGCTTACGAACGCATAGGCATGCGCGTTCAGAAAATCATCAATTCCCCCACCGCACAAAAAGCCAAAGCCGCACTGATCTTTCGTCTTCCGGACGAGCCGATGGACGAGTGGGAGCGCCTGCTTGAGGAAATCGACGAGAACGACAACGTCACCCTCGCTTATCGCGACGACGGTGGCGTGCAGATTTTTTGGGTTGTGCCGAAGGAAGATTGATTCAATGAGTGTCCGCTGTTTTGCTTTGCTGTTGTTGTTTTTCGCCATGGGTGCCCAGGCTGGCGCACCCCGCACATTCACCGAAGCCAAGAAGGTCGCCTGGAAACTGTATGCGCCGCAGTCCACAGAGTTTTATTGCGGGTGCAAGTACACTGGCAATAAAGTTGATCTGAAGGCTTGCGGTTACGTACCGCGCAAGAATGCCAAGCGCGCATCACGCATCGAGTGGGAACACATTGTGCCGGCCTGGCAGTTCGGCCATCAGCGCCAATGCTGGCAGGAAGGCGGACGCAAGAACTGCACCCGTTACGACCCGACCTATCAAAAGGCCGAAGCCGATTTGCATAACCTGGTGCCAAGCATTGGCGAGGTCAATGGCGATCGCAGCAACTTCAGCTACGGCTGGTTGCCCGTGCAGTCCGGGCAATACGGTTCGTGCCTGACCCAGGTCGACTTCAAGGCGAAGAAGGTCATGCCCCGCCCGTCGATTCGCGGCATGATCGCCCGCACGTACTTCTACATGAGCAAGCAATACGGCTTGCGCCTGTCGAAGCAGGATCGCCAATTGTATGAAGCGTGGGACAAGACTTACCCGGTGCAGGACTGGGAGCGTCAGCGTAATCAGAGCGTGGCATGCGTGATGGGACGCGGTAATGAGTTTGTCGGCCCAGTGAACATGAAAGCCTGCGGCTGATTGCAGCGCAGACAAAAAAGGCCTCGAACGTGATGTTCGAGGCCTTTTCATTTGCACCTGATTAGCGGCTTTGTTGTGTCGCCAGCAGCCCATCAAACTCAGTGACTCACGAGGTATGCCACGCTCTTTGATCAGGTATCTGCGCAATATTCATGACGGCTGTCGACTCTTCGGCAATCCAGCCGTAAAAGCCGTCAGTGGCGGTGTCGGCGATTTCCTGGAGAATGTTCTTTTCCATGTCGACGTCAGCCAACTCAATCGCTTGCCCCGCTGCTGCCATATCAACTGGCAGAGTCACCGCCCGTTCGTTTACGGCGTGAGCGGATGCTCGACCAGCACCGACTCAACGTTCTGTTTCTTGGCCTTCACCAACGCTGCATCCACTTGCACCTTACGTGCTTCAGCTTCAGCCTGAGAGTTGAACGGACCAATCAGAATTCGCGTTTTGCCGCTGCTGTCCTTGATCACCGTAGGCACGAAGGCGTGCTCGATGAGCCAGCCACTCAGGTCGCTGACAGCCTGTGGCGTTTCACCGCGCACTTCGAGATCCCATTGTGGTGCAGCGGCCGCCGCCGGCGCCGTCACTGCTGCCGACTGTGGTTTTGCTGCGTCTGCATTCTTGCCTTCACCACACCCTGCCAATACCAGTGCCGCGACTACCCAAACCAATTTGCGCACAACGCTTTCCTCGAAATTCTCAAAGCCGCGATCTTATCATTCATAAATACTTCGCGAGCCCCGCAAAATGGGCACAAAACAACGAGATTGATGCTTGCAGCCTCTGTATAGTTACGCCCTGGGAATTAATGCCGCTTCTGCGCGTCAGAAAGAGGCACCCAAACCGTGAGACTTCGCACTAATCTATACGTACACCGACCTCTGCACTGTCTGAATCAGGTGCCCTACAAAGCAATCAAGGAGAAGACCATGCTGATACTCACCCGCAAAGTCGGTGAAAGCATAAACATTGGTGATGACATTACGATCACCATTCTGGGCGTAAGCGGCCAACAGGTCCGCATTGGTATCAATGCTCCGAAAAACGTTGCCGTGCACCGTGAAGAGATTTACCAGCGCATTCAGGCTGGCCTGACCGCCCCGGACAAGCCACAAACTCCCTGAGCCAGATCGCAGTCAGTAGCCAGTCCGTTTACCTTGTGGAATGACTGGCTAGAGATTCACGCGCCGTATTGCCATCCGCTCCCCACTCTGTTGGGCACGGCGCCTGACACGCAAAACCCGACTCCCCTTCCAACCTCTCCCCGCATGCTCTTGCTGCCCGATACTACCTGCCATCCCCGAGGCTGGCTGTCGGACATTTCCGATAGAGCGCAGAGAATTCGCCCTCTAACCGAATGTCACACCACGCGCCATGCCTGTGGCCGCAATCACCATGAGCACCAGCAACAACGCCTCGACATGACTGATTCGCGCGTACAGCTTCGCGCGCCCGGCATCGATTGCTGCGCCGCGTGCGGAAGCGATCCGCCACTTGACCAACGTGATCATCGGGGCGAGCTCTACAATCAGGATCAGCACAAACAGCATCCTCTTCAGATGAAACAGTGGCTGATGAAGATAATAGTCAGTGCCCTTTTCAAAGCCTCCAAAAGCCCGCACTCCCCCTGTCACCAGCAGAATCAATGCAGAGATGCCCCATAGGTTATCGGCCAGCAAAACGCGCCGGGCCTCGCTTGAACCGACAGCAAGGCGATTAAACGCCGTGCCACGCGTCAGCACCGCCCAAAAACCCAAAGCAAATGCCAGCAGATGAACAGCTGCAAGAAACCAATGGACCAGCATCGATACCCCCTCATCGCAGAGTTGAAAATCGGCCAGTCAGTAGTAGTTGAAAAAACCAGGATGTGCCTGCGGGGTGTCGCCAGGCCTTCAGGAGAGATCGAAAGGAAAAATTTCAGCCAGTTGAGGCAAATCGCAGGCAAAAAAAATCCCAAGCAGCTGATGGAAGCTTGGGATTTAAAAATGCATAAACCGTGGTGGTGAACGCGGGACGAATGTTACTTAATCCCACGAACAGTAACAACATTTTTTTGATAACTGGCTGGTTAGTAACACTCGTAACCTGTTCAATATCCACACTTTTTCAAAGGGCGCTGGCGACGAACGGTGAATCGTCAACCAACTGCCTGACCCGACGACGCAGAAATTCGATCAGAGGCGGGAGGCACGACGAGGACTTGCGCACGCCATTCAGCAAGGACCGCTAAACGGTGAAGCACGACGCGCAGTGGATCAACAGGCCTCGCATGGAATTTCGAATGCCCTGAGATCGACTAAACGCGAGGTCCAGCTGGCGCCCTGAGGAGGGTTTTGCAAATCGCAGACAACAAAAAAGGGCCCACCTTTCGGTGAGCCCTTCTAGACCGCCCAGCAGAGCGGATTTTATTTGGTAGGCGCGATTGGACTCGAACCAACGACCCCCACCATGTCAAGGTGGTGCTCTAACCAACTGAGCTACGTGCCTGCTGTGAGGCGGCATTCTACGGAATTCCGGAGGGGTGTCAACACCTTTTTTTCACCTAACCCTATGAATATGCAAAATATTTAATTTCGGCTCGCCGACGCAGATTTTCCGGTGGCTGGCGGAGGTTTTTCAACTCGGGTAGGATCGACGCACTCGTAAAATATATTAAACAGAGGCTGCAGGATGGCGAACACCCCTTACCCAGAGTCTTATTACGCTGCGTCGGCCAATGCCGTACCGCCCCGCCCTGCCTTGCAGGATGATGTGGAGACGGACGTCTGTGTGATCGGCGCCGGGTATACCGGATTGTCCTCAGCGCTGTTCCTGTTGGAGAACGGTTTTCGCGTCACCGTGCTGGAGGCGGCCAAGGTCGGGTTCGGCGCCTCCGGGCGTAATGGCGGGCAGATCGTTAACAGTTATAGCCGTGACATTGATGTGATCGAACGCAGCGTCGGACCGAAGCAGGCGCAACTGCTCGGGCAGATGGCATTCGAAGGCGGCCGGATCATTCGCGAGCGCGTGGCCAAGTACAACATCCAGTGCGACCTGAAGGACGGCGGCGTGTTCGCGGCGCTGACGGCCAAGCAGATGGGCCACCTGGAATCGCAGAAGCGCCTCTGGGAGCGCTTCGGTCATACGCAACTGGAACTGCTCGATCAGCGCCGCATTCGCGAAGTGGTTGCGTGCGATCAGTACGTCGGCGGCATGCTCGACATGAGCGGTGGGCACATCCACCCGCTGAACCTTGCGCTGGGCGAAGCGGCGGCGGTCGAGTCTCTCGGCGGCACGATCCATGAACAGTCACCCGCCGTGCGCATCGAGCGCGGCGCCAACCCGGTGGTGCACACGCCGCAGGGCAAGGTCAGGGCCAAGTTCATCATCGTCGCGGGCAATGCCTACCTCGGTAATCTGGTGCCGGAGCTTGCGGCCAAATCAATGCCGTGCGGCACGCAAGTCATCACCACCGAGCCACTGGGTGACGAGCTGGCGAAAGCGCTGCTGCCGCAGGACTACTGCGTTGAAGACTGCAATTACCTGCTCGACTACTACCGCCTCWCGGGCGACAAGCGCCTGATCTTCGGCGGCGGTGTGGTGTATGGCGCGCGCGACCCGGCGAACATCGAAGCGATCATCCGCCCGAAAATGCTCAAGGCCTTCCCGCAGCTCAAGGATGTGAAGATTGACTACGCCTGGACCGGAAATTTCCTGCTGACCCTGTCGCGCTTGCCACAGGTCGGGCGCCTGGGCGACAACATCTATTATTCGCAGGGTTGCAGCGGCCATGGCGTGACCTACACGCATCTTGCAGGCAAAGTGCTGGCCGAAGCGCTACGCGGTCAGGCCGAGCGCTTTGATGCGTTTGCCGATTTGCCACATTACCCGTTCCCCGGCGGGCAGTTGCTGCGTACGCCATTTGCGGCGTTGGGCGCTTGGTATTACGGCTTGCGCGACAAATTCGGGATGTAAAAAAGGGCCGCTGAACAGCGGCCCTTCTTATTCAACACAGAACGGTTTCAGAGTTGGTCTCGGGCAATCCCGTTACGGATTCGCAAGATATCCGCCAGCACCGCCAAGGCAATTTCCGCTGGCGTCTTGCTGCCGAGGTTAAGACCGATCGGCGCATGAATCCGCGCCAACTCCGCCTCGCCCCAGCCGCCAATTCGACGCAAACGCTCGAAGCGCTTCTGTGACGTCTGCAGCGAGCCCATCACGCCAATGTAGAACGCTTCGGTGCGCACCGCTTCCATCATCGCCAGGTCATCGATACGCGGATCGTGAGTGAGCGCTACGACTGCGGTATCACGATGACAGCCACCGTCAGCAATGAACACCGACGGCAACTGCCGACGAATCTCCACGCCATCCAGCACCACGCCTTCAAGCACCTCGTCGCGCGGATCGCAGAGAATCACCTCAAAACCCAATCCAACGGCAAACTCGGCACACGCCTGCGCCACACTGGAATACCCGGCGAGCAACAAACGCTGCGCCGCGCCGACACGAGCGCGCACCCGATCAATCTCACGCTCGATCCGCGCGCCCTGCTCGCGATCAGCGAACAGACTGCGTGCACCGCTGGCCAGATCGACCTCGCGAATCAAGCGGCGCTGACCGAGCAGCGCCGACTCCAATTCACGCAGATGCGC
This sequence comes from Pseudomonas sp. P4_D7, assembly GCF_056401755.1. Taxonomy (NCBI): domain Bacteria; kingdom Pseudomonadati; phylum Pseudomonadota; class Gammaproteobacteria; order Pseudomonadales; family Pseudomonadaceae; genus Pseudomonas; species Pseudomonas sp. P4_D7. Next base: position 28,056 of record NZ_JBFUIR010000037.1, read on the forward strand.
CTGTACCTCGCAGTCGGCGTCAAATTTCTCTACCAGCACATCGAGAATTCCGCCACAAGGCAGGCTGACCCGCGAGCGCGGATCATCACCCTCGCCGTAACGCACGACGTTGACCGCATCGAGAAACGCACCTTCGGCGACGCGCTCGAGAAAATCCTCCTCGACGCAGCCGCCGGACAGCGAACCGATCCACTGTCCGCCATCGTTCACCGCCAGCAGCGAACCCGGCGCACGCGGTGCCGAACCATAAGTCGTCAGCACGGTGCAGAGCCAGATGCGCTGCCCCGCCACCGACCACTCCAGCGCGCGGCGCACCACTTGTAGATCGAGATGCTGCATGTCAGTGCGCCTTGTGCTCGATGGACGGTGCGTCGGCTTGCAGCTTCTGCACTTCACTCACCGCCAACTCAGCGGATTGACCACCCCAACCTTGACGCAGGTAGTTGAGCAGATCAGTCAGTTGCTCAGGACTGAGCTTGCCAGCGAAGCCCGGCATCGGTTGCATGTGCTCGAACCCGGAAAACTTCTGCTCGCCGATACCATCCTCGATCACGCGCAACAGGTTGCGTGGGTCTTCCAGACGCAACGTGGTATTACCGCGCATGGCCACCGCGATATGCGGCTTGCCTTCGCCACCGACCGCATGGCAACCGGCGCAGACGTTCAGGTATTCCTGCTGGCCGCGCTGGGCGCTGGCGCTGAGTTTCTCGACTGGCACTTCAACGAGGGCTTTGGCTACCGGCGGTTTGTCGCCGAGCAGGAACGTCGCCATCGCCGCCAGATCGGCATCGCTCAGGCCTTGAGTGCTGTTGTGGAACACCGGGAACATCTCGTTGAACATCGTCCCTTGCGCGCTCATGCCGTGCTTGAGGAACGTGCCCAGATCCTGCTCGTTCCAGCCGCGCGCGGCCAGATCAGTGGCCAGCAGGCTCGGTGCCAGATAACCATTGAGGATGCCGCCAGTCAGACGCTTGTCCAGCTGCATTGCGCCCGGCAGGCCGCGCGGTGTGTGGCATTCGCCGCAGTGACCGAGTACTTCGACCATGTACTGGCCGCGCTTCCAGGCTTCGCTTTTGCCTTCGGCCGGCTCCAGTTTCAGGGCCTTGCCGTACATCATGTTCCAGCCGATCAAGCCCGGACGCACATTAAACGGGAAGCTCAGGCTGGTAACCGGGGCTGCGCGCTCGATCGGCTCGATGGTTTTCAGATACGCATGGATCGCATCCGAGTCTTCGCGCGGCATCAGGTGATACGAGGTATACGGCATCGCCGGATACAAATTCGCGCCATCGCGACGCTTGCCTTCAGTCAGCGCCGCGAAGAACTCATCATCGTTGTACAAACCAATGCCGTGCTCTTTGCTCGGGGTAATGTTGGTGCCGTAGATCGTGCCGAAAGGCGACACAATCGGCAGGCCACCAGCGAACGGCGCACCACCGGGTGCAGTGTGGCAAGCCATGCAGTCAGCGGCGCGGGCGAGGTATTCGCCGCGCTTGACCTGATCATCGGCGTGGGCAAACAACACCGGCGCAGCGAGGCCGACCGCCAGGGTCAGGCGAGTCAGAAAAAGCTTCATGCTTAACCCTCCTTGACCAGGCCGAGATCGGTCAGCACGTTGCGGGTAGCGTTGTAGTAACGCACGTACCCGGTGCAACGGCAGACGTGATGGCCGAGGCTGTCCTCGATGACTTGTTCGAGCTTGCTTTGCACGGTCGGCTGGCGCTGCAGCTTCTCGACCAGCACGGTCGCGGCGTTGACGAAACCTGGTGCGCAGTAGCTGCACTGGAAGGCGAACTCGTCGACGAAGCGTTGCTGGATCGGATTCAGCTCGGTGACCTGGCCGCTCTCGTCACGCTTGGCGTGAGACTCGATGGTGCGGACTTTCTTGCCTTCGAAATAGTGCGCGCCGGTGATGCAAGTGCGCACTTCTTCGCTGGTGCCGTCCGGGTTATCGACGATCACCACGCAGGCGTGGCAGATGCCCTGACCGCAGCCCAGGCGCGAACCGGTGAGGTTCTTGTATTCATGCAGGTAGTCGATCATCGGCAGGTCATCAGGGATGTCCACCGGGCCGACGGATTGACCATTGAGGGTCAGTTGAAGCGGACGGTTAGCCATTGAGGGCCTCCTTGATGCGCGCAGCAGTGATTGGCAGGTCGCGAACACGTTTACCGATGGCGTGGGCCACGGCGTTGCCGATGGCACCGACGATCGGGATCATCACCACTTCGGCGATGCCTTTGGACGGATCACTTGGCGACAGTGCCGGCAGAATCTCCGACGTCTGTTTCCACACGGCAACGTGACGCGCCATCGGCAAACGGTAACGGTTGAAGTTCCAGTCACCCTCCCCCGGGCCGCCTTCATACAGCGGCATTTCCTCCATCAAGGCGTGGCCGATGCCCATGGCGATACCACCTTCGAGCTGGCCCTTGACCAGTTCTTCGACCAGCACCCGACCGCACTCGACCCACGAATGGTGGTTGAGCACTTCGACTTCCGCCGAGCCTTTGTTGACCTTCAGTTCGACCAGTGTCGCGACCGGGCTGTAGTAAGTCACGGCAGCGTTGTTCAACTGGACAACCGGGTAATTGATGTTCTGGCGATCCAACAGGTGGAAACCAGCGGTGTTCATCAGCGCCTTCTTCGCCTTCGGCGCGCCATCGCCATATTTCACCGCCAGACCGTCGAGCGGCAGCCGCTCGCGCACGCCGTCGATGCTGTATTCGGCTTCAGCCCAGCTCCAGCGGTTGAATGCGTGAACGGTGGCGCCGGTCACCAGACCACGCTCATGAGCGTGTTTGGCCAGTTCTTCGAAGCTCAACGGTTGCATGCCGTTGGCCGTGAGTTTGCCGTCGACCCAATGCGCATCTTCGCGACGCACCACGTAAGGGTTGGCTTGACCGCCATAAGGACCCTGACGCCAGATTTCCATGGCCGCCGGCCACAAGCCGTTGTTGAACAGCACGCGTGCCGCTTCACGGGTGGCGTGACTGAAGTAGTACGCCGAGTTGGTCGCCGACGAGGCCGAAGCCAGTTTGCCGACCCAGCGCGGGTTGCGCAGCAGGCTGTCCTGCTCGGCCTGACTCATGATGTAAGGGTTGCCGCTGGTGATCAGCTGCATTTCCTTCCACTCGGTTTCGCCAGTCTTCACTTCGTGCGCCGGGCTGCCGAGGAAATCGGCAACCACTAGGGCTTGCGAGGTGGACATGCCGGTGCCGATTTCAATGCCGATGTGGCGCAGAGTGATACGACCGTCAGCCGTGAATTCGATGCTGGCCATCGGCGCTTCAGAACCGGTGCCGAAGTCTTTCTGGCAAATGGCAAAACCGACGCCGTACCAGTTGTCCGGGTCTGCCGCTTCGCGTTGTTTCTTGATCGCGTCGCGGTTTTTCCAGACTTCGTGCACCGAGGCTTTGTCGAGAATTTCATGCAGGCGCAGAGCACCGGCCGGAATCGCGCCCTGGGTGTTTTTCATGCCGGAACGCAGGGCGTTCTTGCGACGCAGATCGATCGCATCGACACCAAGGCGATTGGCGATTTCGTCGACCATCATCTCGGTCGCCGCCATGCTTTGCAGGGTGCCGTAACCGCGCATCGAACCCGCCTCAACACCACGCGAGTGATAGGCGGTGACCTGCAGGTCGTTCTGCGGCATGTAGTAGATCGACTGCGCGGCTGTTGCTCCCACTGCGGCTACGGATGGGCTGTAATTGATCCGGCCGCCACCGTCGACGCTCATTTCGGCACGGAAAATCTTGAAGGTGTAGTCATTCTTGTCCACGGCCAACTGGTAGCGGATGTCGAACGGGTGGCGCTTGATGCCACTCTGGAACTGCTCGTAGCGGTCGTTGGCCAGACGCACCGGCACACCTGCGCCATACAGCGCCGCGAGGGCTGCGTAGTAGACGAAGATGTTGTGGTCTTTGGAACCGTAACCGACGGTGTAACCCGGGTGCATGTTCAGGTTGTCGAGGCCGAAACGCGACGGCGCGATCATCTTCGCGGTTTCGGTCGCTGCCTCCAGCGGGCACTGGGTGGCCACGACGAAATGCAGGGTTTTGGTTTTCGGGTCGTACCAGCCGTTGCCGTTGTCCGGCTCCATGGCGGCCGGCTCGATCGACGGGGTCTTGTAGCGCTCGTCGAACACCAGCCAGTTGTCTGGTGGCGTATCGATCTCTTGCTTCATGCGGTCAGCGTAGAACAGGCCGCGCTCGGTCAGGTTGCCGTGCAGGTTCGGCTGGGAATTCCACACCGGACGACGGTTCTTCAGCATCGGGAACAGGATCGAATCCTTGAGGCTGGCGAATTCGTCTTCGTCGGCCGAGGTCGCGCCGCCGACGCGCACGTAGCGGAAGCTGCCGTAGGGGTCGCCTTCGTAGAACGGCGCTACATTGCCATAGCGGATTGCTTTGTCATTGAATTTGAGTTTGTTCTTGGCCTGGCGGAAACGCTCGAAGTCGTTCCAGATCAGGATTGCCACCGGGTGACCGATGAACATCGGCACTTTGCCTTCTGGCAACAGTGGATCCGGCGCGTGCTCTTCGGGGAAGACGATGCCGTCCTTGTCCAGATCAGCGGCGGTGACAATGCGGTCAGGCTGCAAGTCAGCGCCAAGCCACGACAGGTCGTAGCCGTCGTAGATGCGGTCAGCCTTGATGGTTTTCAGCAGCATGGCGTGGCCTTGCTGTTCAGGCCAGCCCGGCATGTCCTTGGAACGGATGTCGCGAGCAAAGACTTTGCTGCCGCAGACCTTGGACAGTGCATCGTTGCGCTGACGCGCCTTGCCGTTGTTGCCGAGCCATTTCTCGGACGGCACGGTGACGGTGTTTTCCATCAAGGCTGCCAGCGCCTGACTGCTGAGCGGCGTGAGCGTGACGCTCACACCCGCCACCAGCCCGCCCTGGAGGAACGAGCGCCGGGATATTTCACGGTTGGACATGGATCATCCTCTGGGCGGTTATGTGTCCGCCCTTCTGGTTATCTACTGGGGAATCTCGAGTCTTGCAGAAGCCTTTCTTGGCTAAACAAAAGGCGTGATGACAGTGCAAAGCTGACCGAAAGGTTAACTTTAAAGGTTTCTGCGCTCGCAGCAAACAACCAGTTACAAAAATTTGACTAAAGGATCAGAAAATCAATGCGACGTGGCACCGCAGGAGCTCGTTGAACATACCAACGCTCCCACATGGGGATTTGTGTCGAATTCAGAATCAGGGGGAAGGAGCAGAGGGAAAAGCCAAATTTCAGACACAAAAAACCCCGGTCTTTCGACCAGGGTCTTTGCTATCGATTCCGAATCAGCCAACGGCTGTTTTCGGTGCTTCAAGGCGTTCAGTGGTCCTTGGAGCAGATATGGCGCAGCGGACGGGACTCGAACCCGCGACCCCCGGCGTGACAGGCCGGTATTCTAACCGACTGAACTACCGCTGCGTATCGCTTTGAGCTTGCGCTCAAGTAACTCGTTTTGACTGCAAGCTTCGGTGCTTTGCAATCGCGAACCAGACAGGTCTGATTCGTAAAATATGGCGCAGCGGACGGGACTCGAACCCGCGACCCCCGGCGTGACAGGCCGGTATTCTAACCGACTGAACTACCGCTGCGCGTCGGTGCAGGCACTTTCAGCCTACGCTCTTGCTTACGCAAGTCTCTCGGGGAGTGGTGGGTGATGACGGGATCGAACCGCCGACATTCTGCTTGTAAGGCAGACGCTCTCCCAGCTGAGCTAATCACCCGTTTGCATCTCCGAGGCCGCGAAATTTACGCAGGTAGCGAACCTAAGTCAATAGCAGGATTGAAGTTTTTCTGAAAAAGACGAAATTGTTTCGATCCTGCAAGACCGCCTTCGCGAGCAAGCTCGCTTCCACAGGGGATTGCATTCCAAATGCGGGAGCGAGCTTGCTCGCGAAGGCGTCAGTTCATTCAACGCAAATTCAGGCGAAAAAGGCGACCTACTCGCTGTAGATCATCTTTTTCGTCATGCCGCCATCAACGACGAATTCCTGTCCGGTAACAAACCCGGCATTCCTTGACAGCAACCAGGCAACCATCGCCGCCACATCCTCGACCGTCCCTACCCTGCCCGCAGGATGCTGAGCATGGTCGGCATCGGCCAACGGCTCAGCGCGACGCGCAGAAGGATCACGCGCATCAATCCAGCCCGGACTGACCGCGTTGACGCGAATCTCCGGCCCCAGACTGATCGCCAGCGCATGCGTAAGCGCCAGCAAGCCGCCCTTGCTCGCCGCATAAGCCTCGGAGTCCGCTTCCGACTGCCGCGCACGAGTAGAGGCCAGATTGACGATCGAACCGTTGTGCGCACGCAGATACGGCGCACAGTGCTTGGCCAACAGCATCGGCCCACTGAGATTCACCGCCAGCACCCGATTCCAGTAAGCCAGATCGAGGCTTTCCAGTGTGATGTTGTGCGGATCAGCGACCGCCGCGTTGCACACCAGCGCATCGAGACGACCAAACTGACCCAGCACCTCAGCCACACCGAGCGCCACCTGACTTTCCTCGGCAACGTCCATGGCAATGAACCAGGCATTTTCGCCCAACACCTTCGCCACTTTCGAACCGCGCGCCCGATCCAGATCGGTCAACACGACTTGCCAGCCCTCGCTGATCAGCCAGGCAGCGATGCCCAGACCGATACCGCGCGCGGCCCCCGTGACCAGTGCGACGCGGCCATGGGTACCTGCTGTCGGCGTAGACAACTCGATCACAACGCGGCCAGACCGCGCGCCAGGTCGGCTTGCAGGTCGGCGACGTCTTCCAGACCGACCGCGATGCGAATCAGGCTGTCACGGATGCCCGCCGCTTCACGCTCTTGCGGCGCCAGACGGCCGTGAGAGGTGGTGCTCGGGTGCGTGATCGTGGTCTTGCTGTCGCCGAGGTTGGCGGTAATCGAAATCAGTCGGGTCGCATCGATGAAGCGCCAAGCGCCCTCTTTGCCGCCCTTGACCTCAAAGCTTACAACCGCACCGAAACCCTTCTGCTGACGCTGGGCCAGTTCGTGCTGCGGATGGCTCTTGAGACCGGCGTAATGCACCTTCTCAATGCCGTCCTGCTGCTCCAGCCATTCGGCTAGCGCCTGAGCATTCGCGCAGTGCGCCTTCATCCGCAGGTTCAGGGTTTCCAGACCTTTGAGAAAGATCCACGCGTTGAACGGGCTCAGGGTCGGCCCGGCAGTGCGCAGGAAGCCGACGACTTCTTTCATCTGCTCACTGCGACCGGCCACCACACCACCCATGCAACGGCCCTGGCCGTCGATGAACTTGGTCGCCGAGTGCACGACGATGTCTGCGCCCATTTTCAGCGGCTGTTGCAACGCTGGCGTGCAGAAGCAGTTATCGACGACCAGCATCGCGCCTTTGGCGTGAGCAATTTCAGCCAGTGCGGTGATATCGACCAGCTCGGCCAACGGGTTGGAGGGCGACTCGACAAAGAGCAGTTTGGTGTTGGATTTGATTGCCGCATCCCAACCCGACAGGTCGGCCAAAGGCACGTAATCGACTTCCACACCGAAACGCTTGAAGTACTTCTCGAACAGGCTGATGGTCGAACCGAACACGCTGCGCGAAACCAACACATGGTCGCCGGCACTGCACAGGCTCATCACCACCGCCATGATGGCGGCCATGCCGGTTGCGGTCGCAACGGCTTGCTCGGCGCCCTCCAGCGCAGCGATGCGTTCTTCAAACGCGCGCACGGTCGGGTTGGTATAACGCGAGTAAACGTTACCCGGCACTTCCCCGGCGAACCGTGCGGCCGCGTCGGCAGCGGTGCGGAACACATAGCTGGAGGTGAAGAACATCGGATCACCGTGCTCACCTTCCGGCGTACGGTGCTGACCGGCACGTACGGCCAGGGTATCGAACGCTACGCCTTCGAGGTCGCTGTCCAGCCGACCGGCATCCCATTCCTGACTCATGCTGTCACTCCTTGCCGTATTCTCGAAAATTGAAAGTCAGATACAAAACCGGCCCCTCAGGGCCGGTGATAACTCAGTTGTTGTACAGATCGATGATCGCACTGACCGCCTGGGTCTTGACCTTCGAGGCATCGTTGCGTGCCTGCTCGATCTTGTCCAGGTAAGCCTCGTCGACGTCACCGGTAACATACTTGCCGTCGAACACCGCGCAATCGAAATTCTCGATCTTGATCTTGCCGCCGCCAACCGCTTCGATCAAGTCAGGCAGGTCCTGATAGATCAGCCAGTCAGCGCCGATCAGATCCGCCACGTCCTGAGTCGAACGGTTGTGTGCGATCAGTTCGTGCGCGCTTGGCATGTCGATGCCGTAGACGTTCGGGAAGCGTACCGCTGGCGCTGCCGAGCAGAAGTAGACGTTTTTCGCGCCGGCTTCGCGGGCCATCTGGATGATCTGCTTGCACGTGGTGCCGCGCACGATCGAGTCGTCGACCAGCATCACGTTCTTGCCGCGGAATTCCAGCTCGATGGCGTTGAGCTTCTGGCGAACCGACTTCTTGCGAGCCGCCTGGCCCGGCATGATGAAGGTACGACCGATGTAACGGTTCTTGACGAAACCTTCGCGGAACTTCACGCCCAGGTGGTTGGCCAGCTCCAGCGCCGCGGTACGGCTGGTGTCCGGAATCGGGATAACCACATCGATGTCATGCTCTGGACGCTCGCGCAGGATCTTCTCGGCGAGTTTCTCACCCATGCGCAGGCGAGCCTTGTAGACCGACACGCCGTCGATGATCGAGTCCGGACGCGCCAGGTAGACGTGTTCGAAAATGCACGGGGTCAGGGACGGATTGGTCGCGCACTGACGGGTGTGCAGCTTGCCGTCCTCAGTGATGTAGACCGCTTCGCCCGGCGCCAGGTCGCGAATCAGGGTGAAACCGAGCACGTCCAGCGAAACGCTTTCGGAGGCGATCATGTATTCAACGCCTTCGTCAGTGTGACGCTGACCGAACACGATCGGACGAATGCCGTGCGGGTCACGGAAACCGACGATGCCATAACCGGTGACCATCGCCACAACGGCGTAACCGCCAACACAACGGTTGTGCACGTCGGTCACGGCGGCAAACACGTCTTCTTCGGTCGGTTGCAGCTTGCCGCGCTGGGCCAGCTCGTGAGCGAACACGTTGAGCAGCACTTCCGAGTCGGAACTGGTGTTGACGTGACGCAGATCGGATTCGTAGATCTCTTTGGCCAACTGCTCAACGTTGGTCAGGTTACCGTTGTGCGCCAGAGTGATGCCGTAAGGCGAGTTGACGTAAAACGGTTGGGCTTCGGCCGAAGTCGAGCTACCCGCGGTCGGGTAACGGACGTGGCCGATCCCCATGTGGCCGACCAGACGCTGCATGTGACGCTGTTGAAACACGTCACGCACCAGGCCATTGTCCTTGCGCAGGAACAACCGGCCATCATGGCTGGTCACGATACCGGCAGCGTCCTGGCCGCGGTGCTGGAGCACGGTTAGCGCGTCATACAGCGCCTGATTGACGTTCGACTTACCGACGATACCGACGATGCCACACATGCGACGCAACCCCTACTTAATGGATCTGAACTGAACAACACTCACTGAGGCGTTTTCGCCGACGGCAAGAGTTGCTCCTTGAACGGAATATCAGCGGGTACGCTGATTCCGCTGGCAAGCCACTGACTGCTCCACCCGAGAATCAGGTTTTTGGACCAATCAGCGACCAATAGAAATTTTGGTACGAGCTGTGATTCTTTCCACCACCCGTCCTGCTGTACCGGCCCCAGGCTCAACAGCCCGACCGCCACGACCACCAGCAACACGCCACGCGCTGCGCCGAAGGCCATGCCGAGGAATCGATCGGTCCCGGACAACCCGGTGACGCGAACCAACTCGCCGATAAGATAATTGATCATTGCGCCCACGATCAGTGTGGCGACAAACATGATGGCACAGCCCGCGATCACGCGAGCCGATGGGGTTTCGATGTATCCGGCGAGGTACTCGGACAATGAGCCACCGAACATCCAGGCGACGACTCCTGCGATGATCCAGGTCACCAGCGATAATGCTTCCTTGACGAAGCCGCGGCTCAAACTGATCAAAGCGGAGATGGCGATGATTGCAACGATCGCCCAGTCAACCCAGGTAAATGGCACAGTGCAGCCTACAGACGGATAAGGCGGCGCATTTTAGCAGAGCGCATGCCTCTCGGTAAGCTGCGATTGTCAGTGCATTTCAATCGAGGCGATAGTTTTTAACCACGCTCGGGCTGGAAGCGCACGACAAAGCCCTTGAGGTTCTGCTGACGACCCAACAGATCACGCAGACGATCGGCTTCGGCACGCTCGATCAGCGGACCGACAAACACCCGATTCTTGCCATCGGCCGAACGGATATAGGCGTTGTAGCCTTGGCTGCGCAGGGTTTTCTGCAAACTCTCTGCACTGGCGCGACTCGACAGACTGGCCAACTGCACCGACCAGCTCACCGACAGGCCATTGGCATCGACGCGGCTTTGCGTGGTGTCCGGCTTGGTCGAGGACGCAGTGATCGGCTGAGCAGGCGCCGGAATCGGCTTGGCCACCGCCGGCGGCGCAACAGGCTTGGTGATCATGATGGGAGCCGTCGGCGTCGCGGCGACGGGCGCAGCAGGCGCTGTGTCTTCGGCGACTTCTTCATCAGTCGGCACCGGCTCTTGCGGCAAGGCTTGCGGCTCGGGAACAGCCACCGTCTCCATCTGCACTTGCGGCACGACAGGCGCTTGCGGCGCGGCGGGTGCTTCGACGGTCACCTGACGTTGCTCGTCCTGACGGGAAAACAGCATCGGCAGGAAAATCACTGCCAGCGCGACCAGCACCAAAGCGCCAACCATGCGCTGCTTGTACGCTTTATCCAGCAAAGCCATTTGCCGCTTCCTCCGTGGAGCGCCGGGCCAGCCATTCAAGGGCCTCGGCGACACAATAAAATGATCCGAACAACAGAATCTCGTCGTCACTGGTGGCTACTGCGCACTGCCCTTCCAGCGCAGCGGCGACACTGTCGTAAGACGTGACCGACGCACCAAGGTTCTGCAATGCAGCGTTTAATTCAGCCACCGGACGGGCACGCGGAGAATCCAGCGGCGCCACCGCCCAATGCTCGACACTAGCATTCAATTCGCTGACAACACCATCCAGATCCTTGTCGGCCAACAGACCAAACACCGCCAGGCGCTTGCCGACCGGTGGTCGCGAGGCCAGACGACGAGCCAGATACTCGGCGGCATGCGGGTTATGCCCGACATCCAGCAACAGGTTCAGACGCTTGCCGTTCCAATCGAACGAGCGGCGATCCAGTCGACCGACCACACGAGTCGCCTGCAAGGCCGCGACAATCTGCTGCGCATTCCACGGCAAACCGAGCAGCAAGTACGCCTGCAACGCCAACGCGGCGTTCTCCATCGGCAGATCAAGCAGCGGCAAGTCACGCAATTCGACAACCTGACCCCGCGCGTCGGTGCCGCGCCACTGCCAGTGCTGATCGGTGATACCGAGGTCAAAATCACGCCCGCGCAGGAAGAACGGACAAGCCAGTTCACGCGCCTTGTCGAGCAACGGTTGCGGAGGATTCAGATCGCCGCACAGGGCTGGCTTGCCCTGACGGAAAATTCCGGCTTTCTCGAAAGCCACCGATTCGCGGGTGTCGCCCAGATAATCGGCGTGATCGACGCCAATGCTGGTGACCAGTGCGATATCGGCATCGACCACGTTGACCGTGTCCAGCCGCCCGCCCAGCCCGACTTCCAGCACCACCGCATCCAGCCCGGCCTGTTGAAACAGCCAGAACGCCGCGAGGGTGCCCATTTCGAAGTAAGTCAGGGAAGTGTCGCCGCGCCCGGCCTCGACTGCTGCGAAGGCTTCGCACAGCTGCGCGTCAGTGGCTTCGACGCCATTGAGCTGCACCCGCTCGTTGTAACGCAGCAGGTGCGGAGAATTGTAGACACCAACGCTCAGACCCTGCGCCCGCAGCAATGAAGCCACGAATGCGCAGGTCGAACCCTTGCCGTTGGTGCCGGTGACCGTGATCACCCGAGGCGCCGGCTGGCCCAGCCCCATGCGGGACGCTACCTGTTGTGAACGCTCCAGGCCCATGTCGATGGCCGAAGGATGCAACTGCTCAAGGTAGGCGAGCCATTCACCAAGGGTGCGCTCGGTCATAGGCCAGCAGGGACCGGTGGAACCACGATCGGCTCGATTGGCGCGGCGACGAATTTCGGCGTCGGCTTGCCAGTCATTTGTGCCAGCAGGTTACCCAGACGCGGGCGCAGTTCCTGACGGTGGATGATCATGTCGATCGCGCCGTGTTCCAGCAGGAACTCGCTGCGCTGGAAGCCTTCCGGCAGTTTCTCACGCACGGTTTGTTCGATAACGCGCGGACCAGCGAAGCCGATCAGGGCTTTCGGCTCACCGACGATCACGTCGCCAAGCATCGCCAGACTCGCCGAAACACCGCCGTAGACCGGGTCGGTCAGCACGGAGATGAACGGAATGCCTTCTTCACGCAGACGCGCCAGCACTGCCGAGGTCTTGGCCATCTGCATCAGCGAGATCAGCGCTTCCTGCATGCGCGCACCACCGGAGGCGGCAAAGCAGATCATCGGGCAGCGGTTTTCCAGCGCGTAGTTGGCGGCGCGAACGAAGCGCTCACCGACGATGGCGCCCATGGAACCGCCCATGAAGGCGAATTCAAAGGCCGAAACCACCACTGGCATGCCCAGCAAGGTGCCGCTGACGGAGATCAGCGCGTCTTTTTCGCCAGTCTGCTTCTGGGCAGCGGTCAGGCGATCCTTGTACTTCTTGCCGTCGCGGAATTTCAGACGGTCAACCGGCTCCAGATCGGCGCCCAGTTCGTTGCGACCTTCAGCATCGAGGAAGATGTCGATGCGTGCACGCGCGCCGATGCGCATGTGATGGTTGCATTTAGGGCAAACGTCCAGGGTCTTTTCCAGCTCCGGACGATACAGCACCGCCTCGCAAGACGGGCATTTGTGCCACAGACCTTCAGGGACCGAGCTCTTCTTGACCTCGGAACGCATGATCGAAGGGATCAGTTTGTCTACTAACCAGTTGCTCATGCTTTCTTTCTCCAGTACCGGCGGCCCGAACGCTCTGGTTCGCAGCCCCGCGTATGCCCTTCAGCTAAATTCATGTGTGTGGCGATGGTGGTGGAAAGCCACGGTCAGCGCGAAACATGACCTGCGTGCGATCCAGAAACCCTCAGCCGCGCCTGCTTTGTGCAAGTGCATTGATGGACGGCGGCAGACTGCCAGCCGTCACATCAATATGGCGCTTTGCGTACCGCGTTGATGAACGCGCGAATCTTTGCGTGATCCTTGATGCCTTTGCTCACCTCTACCCCACCGCTGACATCTACCGCGTACGGCTTTACCCGAGCCACGGCGTCTGTGACGTTCTCTGGGGTCAAACCACCCGCGAGAATCAACGGTTTGCTCAAACCTTGCGGAATCAATGACCAGTCGAAGGCCTCGCCGGTTCCGCCCGGTACGCCTTCGACATAAGCGTCGAGCAGTACACCGCTGGCGCTCGGATAGGCATCCACCGCTGCGGCAATATCATCACCCGCCTTGACCCGCAACGCCTTGATGTACGGGCGATGCCAGCCTTCGCAATCTTCCGCGACTTCATCACCATGGAACTGCAACAGATCCAGCGGCACGGCATCGAGGATTTCCCCCAACTCGCAGCGGCTGGCGTTGACGAACAGGCCCACGGTGGTCACGAACGGCGGCAATGCCTGAATAATCGCTCGCGCCTGCTGCACCGTGACCGCACGCGGACTCTTGGCATAGAACACGAACCCGATCGCATCCGCCCCGGCCTCAATGGCGGCCAGCGCATCTTCTATGCGGGTAATCCCGCAGATCTTGCTGCGAACGGCTGACATATCGAGAAAAACTCCGAGGCAAAATCCGGGAAAGTCCCGGATGGTAACAAAAGCGTTCAAGGGCGTCAGCCGTCAAGTTCGGAGAAACCCGTAAGGAAATGTGGCCCGATAAAACGCTCGGGCAACGGGAATTCGTCGTGGTACTCGACCTGCACCAGATACAAGCCGTACGGATGCGCCGTAACGCCACCGGAACGGCGCTCGCGACTTTCCAGTACTTCCTTCATCCACTCGACCGGGCGCTCGCCGGCACCAATGGTCATCAGCACACCGGCGATGTTGCGCACCATGTGATGCAGGAACGCGTTGGCGCGTATATCGAGCACGATCATCTTGCCGTGACGGGTCACGCGCAGGTGATGCATCTTCTTGATCGGCGACTTGGCCTGGCACTGGCCAGCGCGGAACGCACTGAAATCGTGGGTGCCGATCAGGTACTGCGCAGCCTCAGCCATGCGCTCGACGTCGAGCGGGCGGTGGTTCCAGGTGATTTCTTCGTTGAGATGCGCCGGGCGGATCTGATCGTTGTAGATCACATAGCGATAACGCCGGGCGATGGCTTTGAAGCGCGCATGAAAATGCGCCGGCATCACCCGCGCCCAACTGACACTGATGTCGTGAGGCAGATTGATATTGGCGCCCATAACCCAAGCTTTCAGCGAACGATCGACGGTCGTATCAAAGTGCACCACTTGCCCGCAGGCATGCACGCCGGCGTCGGTACGTCCGGCGCACTGCAGCGAAACCGGTGAATTGGCGACTTTCGACAGCGCTTTTTCGAGTTCTTCCTGCACCGTCGCCACACCCGTCAACTGACGCTGCCAGCCGCTGTAGCGCGAGCCTTTGTACTCAACGCCCAGCGCGACGCGGTAAAAGCCGTCGGGGGCCATTTCGGCGACCGGGTTATCTATGTTTGCCAAGGTGGGACAGCCTGCTGTTTGTGCAAAGGCGGGCATTATAAGGCTGTGGTTCAGGGATGCCAGAGAGTTCTCTGTCGCCTGTAACACCGCTTTCGCGAGCAAGCTCGCTCCCACAGAGGAAATGCATTCCAAATGTGGGAGCGAGCTTGCTCGCGAAAGCGGTGGATCAGACACCACTGGATCCCGACCAAACAAAAACGGCAGCCTCAATGGGCTGCCGCTTTCGTTTACCGCTGGCCTTACTACAAGCTCGAGAGCATGTCCTTGGCCTCGCCACGTTGTTTCTCGTCACCCTCGGTCAACACTTCGTTGAGGATGTCGCGCGCACCATCGCTGTCGCCCATGTCGATGTAGGCCTGAGCCAGATCGAGCTTGGTCGCCGCTTCGTCGGTGCCGGCGAGGAAGTCGAAATCATCTTCGCCCAGATCATCACCCTTCATTGCATCGGCTTCGGTGAAGGTCGGTTCGGCGATGCTTTGTGACAGGCGATCCAGCTCGGCGTTGACGTCATCCAGCTCAGCCGCGAACGCATCCGGTTCGGCCGCTGGATTGCTGTCCATTTCGTCGGCCAGCGACAGATCGAAATCGGCCGGCAGCTCCAGATCATCTTGTGGCACGTCAGCCACCACTGGCGCCTCGACCGGCGGCAGATCCTTCACGCCTTCGTCCAGGTCCAGCAGGAAGTCATCGTCCGCCAGATCAACCGCTGGAGCTGCCGGCTCGGCACCGAGGTCCAGATCGAGGTCGAAGTCCGACAGATCATCCAGATTCTCTTTGATGTCGGTCTGCTGTTGCAGCACCGATTCGAAGCTCAGGTCGTCGTCCGCCGGGAATTCGTCCAGCTCGACCGGCGCTTCAGGCTCAACCACCGGCGCAGGCTCTACCGGCGTGATGTTGTCGAGATCGTCCAGGCTCAGATCAAACGCGCTGTCGAGGTCGTCTTCCACTGGCGCTGGCGCCGGTGCTTCAGGCTCATCGAGCAGCAGATCCTTGACGTATTGCGCGTCCAGCTCGGCAGCCACGGCGGCAGCGGCCAGACCACTGGCAGCGACGACGGCCATGGCCGGGAAGCGGCTTTTCAGTTCTTCGACCTTGGCGAAGTTGTCGCCGTTGGCCACCAGTTGACGCTCCTGACCGACGAACGCGTCGCGGTCGCCCTGCTGACCGTAGACTTCCATCAGCTTCAGACGCAGATCACTGCGCTGCGGCTCCAGGCTGACGCCCTCTTCGAGCAGCGCGGCAGCCTGATTCAGGCGACCGGCGTTGATATGCGACTGCGCCTTGTCGAGCACGTCATCGGATCGCTCGGCGGCGGGAGCTACCAGCGGCGCGGCAATCGGCTCAGCCATCACGATCGGGGCGACTACCGGAGCCACTACGGGTGCAGGTGCCGGAGTGCTGAGCTTGACGCTCGCCGCCGGGGTTTCCAGACCTTCGAAGCTGCTTTCCGGCAGATCCTGCTCGGCGGAGAAATCTTGCTCTTCCGACAGCGCGCGGGCCATGCGCATGTGTTTCTCGGCCTCTTGCTGTGCTTTGCGGCGACGCGCCAGCAGCAACAACAGGAGCAGCAGAACCACAGCACCGCCGCCCACCAGCCCCAGCAGGATCGGGTTGGTCAGCAGTTCGTTAAAGGTTTTCTCGTCTTCGACCACCGGTTTCGGCGTAACCACTGGCTCGACGACTGGCGTTTCAGCCGGTGGTGCAATGGCGGACTCTGGCGTCGGCGCTGCGTCTGCCGGAGTAGCTGGCGGGGTGGCGGCGAGCTCAGCCGTGATTGCAGGCACCGCCGGTGCGGCAGGATTGGTGGCCGGCGCAGTGCCCGCGCCTTCAGCTTGCAGTTTTGCCAACTGATTGTTCTTCAGCTCGATCAGCTTTTGCAGCTTGTCCAGCTGACTCTGCAGATCGGACATGCGGCTTTTCAGTTCCTCGTTGTCACGACGGGTCGTGTCGAGGCTTTCCTGAGTGACCGCGAGCTTGTTGCTCAGTGCCTTGGCATCACCTGCCGGGCCTTTGCCGCGCGCCTTGGCGCTCTCAGCGGAGACCAGGCTCAGATTGTCCTGGGCGTTCTGTGCTGCACCGGTGTTACCGCGACCACGGTTGGTCGCATCGAGCTGCTGCTGACCAGTGCCCGGTTTGGCCACATAACGACGACCCTGACGCCAGGCTTCATTCTGCGCAGCGACTTCGGCAATCGCTTTCGACTGCGGCAATGCCGTGCTTTGCACCGCATCCGGCAGACGCAACACCTGGCCGGTTTTCAGACGGTTGATATTGCCGCCGATGAACGCATCCGGGTTCAGCGCTTGAATGGCGAGCATGGTCTGTTGCACCGAGCCGCCGGTACGCGCCTTCGCAGCGATTTCCCAGAGGGTATCGCGCGGCGTGGTGGTGTATTGCGTCGGGTGCGTGGCGCCAGTGGTCGGCGCGGCGATGGTCTGCGACGGCGTTGGTTGTGCGGCGGYGTCAGCGGTCTGTGGCGAGAACTTCGACGGATCCAGCAGCACGCTGTAATCGCGCAGCAGACGGCCGTTCGGCCACATCACCTGCACGAGGAATTTGACCATCGGCTCCGACAGCGGCTTGCTCGACGTTACGCGCAGCACGCTTTTGCCGCTGGCGTTGAGCACCGGGGTAAAGGTCAGATCGTTGAGGAAGGCCTGGCGGTCGACGCCGGCCTTGGCAAAATCTTCAGGTGAAGCCAGGCTCGGCACCACTTCGGCAGCGGTGAGATCCTTGACGTCGAGCAGCTCGATTTCAGCCACCAGCGGCTGGTTCAGGGTCGACTTCAGGGTCAGCTCCCCGAGCCCGAGGGCATGCGCCATACCGGAGGACAGCGCCGAGGCGGCCGCTATTGCTAACACCAGTTTGCGAACTTGAACCATAGCCTCATCCTTTGTTTGAACGTTCCTCGGCCAGCGAGAAGATGTTGAATACCGCTGCCGTAAGGCATTGCGCGCGACGACGACAGATGTCGCGCGCGATCATTTCTTTGATGCCCCGGAAAGTCCCGGAGGGTGACACGTTATCAAGCAATCTGGGCAAGCATAGCGCTCACCTAGAATCAGTCGACAAATTGTTGCCAAGTATCTTTTACAGCAGGTCTTTTATCAACAATTCAGCCACCTGCACAGCGTTAAGGGCCGCGCCTTTGCGTACGTTATCTGACGTCAGCCACAGATTTAGTTCCGCCGGATCGTCGACACCGCTGCGCACGCGACCGACATAGACAACATCCTGCCCTACCGCGTCACCGACTGCAGTCGGGTAATCACCGGCCTCGACCAGCTCGATACCCGGCGCATCTTCGAGTGCAGCGTTGACTTTTGCCAGGTCGACAGCCGACGTTGACTGCAAGGTCACGCTAAGGCTATCGCCAAAAAACACCGGGGCTTGAACGCAAGTTGCGGAAATCTTTAATAAAGGTTTGGCCAGCACCTGACGCAACTCGCGCACCAGACGTTTTTCCAGCAGCGTATGGCCCTGCGCGTCGGGCGTGCCGACCTGAGCCAGCAGGTTGAAGGCCATCTGCCGATCAAAGAACGTCGGCTCCAATGGACGCATGTTCAGCAGCTCGGCGGTCTGCCGCGCCAGCTCGGTCACGGCCTCGCGCCCCTGGGCGGAAACGGCCAGATTGGCGGTGACGTTGACATATTGCAGGTCAAGCAGATCAAGCAGTGGCGCCAGCACCACGGCGAGCGATGTGGCCGACGGGCTTGGGCTGCTGATCTGAAACGGCGCTTTCAAACCAGCGAGCACTTCGGCGTTGGCTTCGGGTACTACTTGCGGCGCCTGATCGGCCGGCAGCGCGCCGGACAAGTCGATCAGCGAGCAACCGGCGGCGTGGGCACGGGCGGCGTAGCTCAGGGTAATCGCCGGGCCTGCGGCGAAAAACACCAGTTTGACCTTGCTGAAATCGAACTCGTCGACTTCGCGAACGCGCACGTTCTTGTTGCGGTACAGCACCGAGCTGCCGGCGGATTCGCTGCTCGCCAGCAGGTGCAGGGTGCCGACCGGGAAGTCGCGTTCTTCGAGAATCTGTACGAGGGTTTCGCCGACAGTACCGGTGGCGCCGATCACGGCAATATCTAGGGTCTGGGTCATGGTGCGAGCCTCTGGCGAAACGGGGGGAGCGGCACTTTACCGGGTGACTGGCGCACAGGCAATTTCTGCCCACCCAGATCATTCCCACGCTCTGCGTGGGAATGCCGCATCGGACGCTCTGCGTTCGGCTTGTAAAGGGACGCGGAGCGTCCCGGGATGCATTCCCACGCAGAGCGTGGGAACGATCGGCATAAAAAAACCCGCACCTCTTTCAAGGCACGGGTTCTTTCATTACTTCAAGCAATCAACGCTCAAGCAAAATCCGCAGCATGCGACGCAGCGGTTCGGCCGCGCCCCACAGTAGTTGGTCGCCGACGGTGAAGGCACCGACGAACTGCGAACCCATGTTCAGCTTGCGCAGACGACCCACCGGCACATTCAGGGTGCCGGTAACCTTGGTCGGGCTCAGCTCCTGCATGCTGATCTCGCGCTGGTTTGGCACCAGTTTGACCCAAGGGTTGTGCTGGCTGATCAGCCCTTCGATATCGGCGATCGGCACGTCTTTGTTCAGCTTGATGGTCAGCGCCTGGCTGTGGCAACGCATGGCGCCGATGCGCACGCAGATGCCGTCGACCGGGATCGGGCTCTTGAAGCGGCCGAGGATCTTGTTGGTCTCGGCCTGGGCCTTCCACTCTTCGCGGCTCTGGCCGTTCGGCAGTTCCTTGTCGATCCACGGGATCAGGCTACCAGCCAGCGGTACGCCGAAGTTTTCGGTCGGGTACGCTTCGCTGCGCATGGCATCGGCCACGCGACGGTCGATGTCGAGGATCGCACTGGCCGGATCAGCCAGTTGATCGGCGACAGCGGCGTGGGTCGCGCCCATTTGCTTGATCAGTTCACGCATGTTCTGCGCGCCGGCACCGGAGGCCGCCTGATAGGTCATGGCGCTCATCCACTCGACCAGACCGGCTTCGAACAGACCGCCCAGGCCCATCAGCATCAGGCTGACGGTGCAGTTGCCGCCGATGTAGTTCTTGGTGCCCGCGTCGAGCTGCTGGTCGATGACCTTGCGGTTGACCGGATCGAGAATGATCACCGCGTCATCGTTCATGCGCAGGCTCGAGGCCGCGTCGATCCAGTAACCCTGCCAGCCGGCTTCGCGCAGCTTGGGGAACACTTCGCTGGTGTAGTCGCCGCCCTGGCAGGTCAGGATCACGTCGAGGGTCTTCAGCTCGTCAATGCTGTAAGCATCCTTGAGCGGAGCAATGTCCTTGCCCACGGACGGGCCTTGGCCACCGACGTTGGACGTGGTGAAAAACACCGGCTCGATTAGATCGAAATCCTGCTCTTCCAGCATCCGCTGCATGAGCACGGAACCGACCATCCCGCGCCAACCGATCAGACCTACACGTTTCATCGCAACTACACCTTCTTGAAAAGTGGGCCGCTGCTTTGTATTGAATTTCGCAGCGGGCCCGAGAGATTACAGATTCCGCAGCGCGGCGACTACTGCGTCGCCCATTTCCTGCGTACCGACTTTGCTGCAACCGGCCGAATAGATGTCGCCAGTACGCAGCCCTTGATCAAGGACAACGCTGACAGCTTTTTCGATAGCATCAGCCGCGTCGTGCAGATTGAAGCTGTAACGCAGCATCATCGACACCGACAGAATGGTTGCCAACGGGTTGGCGATGCCTTTGCCAGCGATGTCCGGCGCCGAACCGTGGCACGGCTCGTACATGCCCTTGTTGTTGGAGTCCAGCGAGGCCGACGGCAGCATGCCGATGGAACCGGTGAGCATCGACGCTTCGTCGGAAAGGATGTCGCCGAACATGTTGTCGGTGACGATCACGTCGAACTGCTTCGGCGCGCGCACCAGTTGCATGGCGGCGTTGTCGACGTACATGTGGCTCAGTTCGACTTCCGGGTAATCCTTGGCCACTTGCTCGACCACTTCACGCCACAGTTGGCTGGACGCCAGCACGTTGGCCTTGTCCACCGAGCAGAGCTTTTTGCCACGGACCATGGCCATGTCGAAACCGACACGGGCGATGCGGCGGATTTCGCTTTCGCTGTATGGCAGCGTGTCGTAGGACTGACGCTCGCCGTTTTCCAGGGTACGGGTGCCGCGTGGCGCGCCGAAGTAGATGCCGCCGGTCAGTTCACGGACGATGAGGATGTCCAGGCCAGCAACGATTTCCGGCTTCAGGCTCGAAGCATCGGCCAGTTGCGGGTACAGAATCGCCGGACGCAGGTTGCCGAACAGGCCCAGTTGCGCACGGATTTTCAGCAGGCCACGCTCGGGGCGGATGTCGCGCTCGATGGTGTCCCATTTCGGGCCACCGACGGCGCCCAGCAACACGGCGTCCGCAGCGCGAGCGCGGTCGAGGGTTTCATCGGCCAGCGGCACGCCGTGCTTGTCGATGGCGGCGCCACCGATCACGTCATGGCTCAGCTCGAAGCCCAGGCTGTATTTGTCGTTGGCCAACTCCAGCACCTTGACCGCTTCGGCCATGATTTCCGGACCAATACCG
>NZ_JBFUIR010000038.1:0-62037 GCF_056401755.1 Pseudomonas sp. P4_D7
GAGAAAGTCCGCGAGGCCACCCTCCTCGCCCACGAACAACAGCACTCGCTGCTGATCGACGGCCCGCTGCAATACGACGCCGCCGCCAACGCAGAAGTCGCCCGGCAACTGGCACCAAACAGTCAGGTGGCCGGTCGCGCCACGGTGTTCGTCTTCCCCGATCTAAACACCGGCAACACCACGCACAAAGCCGTACAACGCAGCGCCGATTGCGTCAGCCTCGGGCCGATGCTGCAAGGCTTGCGCAAACCGGTGAATGACTTGCCACGCGGCGCACAAGTCGATGACATCGTCTACACCATCGCCCTCACCGCGATTCAAGCCGCCAACCGACCTATGGATGTGTAAATGCTGGATTTTCTACCTGCACCCGTGCGCGGCGTGATCGCTTCGCTGCTGTTGGCACTCAATACGATCCTGCTGTGCTCGTTTCTGTTCTGCGTAGCGCTGATCAAAGTGCTGCCGTTCGACTTTGCCCGGCGTGCCTCACTGTGGCTGATGAGCCACACCCATGAGGCGTGGATCAGCAATAACAAGGGCTGGATGAACCTGGTGCGCCGCACCCGCTGGCACATCAGCGGCCTGCAAGGTCTCGACTACCAGCACTCATACCTGATCACCAGCAATCACCAGAGCTGGGTGGATATTCTGGTGCTGCAATACGTGCTCAACCGAAAGATCCAGCCGCTGAAGTTCTTCCTCAAGCAGGAGCTGATCTGGGTGCCGGTGATCGGTCTGGCCTGGTGGGCACTGGGCTTTCCGTTCATGAAGCGCTACTCCAAGGCCTACCTGGCCAAGCATCCGGAGAAGAAAGGCAAAGACCTCGAAACCACCCGCAAGACGTGTGCGAAATTTCGCGATAACCCGGTGGGGATTTTCAACTTCGTCGAAGGCACACGCTTCACCGAAGGCAAGCATGCGCAGCAGCAGTCGCCGTTCAAATATCTGCTCAAGCCCAAGGCTGGCGGGATCGCCTTTGTGCTGGATGCAATGGGCGAGCAACTGGAGTCGATCGTCAACGTGACCATCCACTACCCGGCCGGGCGTCCGGGGTTCTGGGATTTGCTCTGCGGCAATGTGCGCGATGTGGTGGTGCACTTTGAAGAGCTGAAGATTCCCCAGCAGTTCATTGGCAAGAACTACGACCAGGACGGCGAGTATCGCCTGCAGTTCCAGGGCTGGATCAATCAACTGTGGCTGGACAAGGATGCGTTGCTCGAACAGATGCACCGCGAATACCCAGCCAAACACTGATCCCTTGTAGGAGTGAGCCTGCTCGCGATAGCGGTTGATCAGCTTGCAAAGATGTTGAATGAGATAACGCTTTCGCGAGCAGGCTCGCTCCCACAGTTTTGATCGCCGTATGCCCGAATAAAAAAGCCCGCCGATGATTGCTCATCGGCGGGCTTTTTGTTTGTCGCTAACGCTTAGATCGCGCCACGCTTGCGCAGCAGATCCAGCACTTGCTTGACGCTGTCTTCCAGACTCAGCGTTTGCGTGTCGATCACCAGATCGGCATTCAGCGGCACGTCGTACGGGAAGGATTCGCCCGGGATGTTGTCGCCAGCGGCGGCATACAGACCTTGCGGATCACGCTCGGCGCAGACAGCCGGCGAGGCCTGTACGTAGACCGTCAATAGACGATCCTTGCCGATCAGGTCCTTGGCCTGCTCGCGACCTTCAGCGCTTGGCGCGACGAACGCGGCCAACGTCAGCAAACCGGCTTCGTTGAACTGACGCGCGACGTGCGCGGCACGACGCCAGTTTTCGGTACGGCCGGCGCGATCCTGTGGCAGACCTTTGTTCAAGTCATGGCGCAGGTTCTGACCATCCAGTACAAACACCGCACGACCCATGTCGAACAACTTGCGCTCGACGGCGTAAGCCAGCGTGCTCTTGCCCGCGCCCGACAGGCCGCTGAACAGCACGGTCGCCGGTTGCTGGCCGAAGCGCTGGGCACGTTCTTCAGTGGCCACGTGCGCCAGTTTGCCGTGATGCGTGGCAATGCCATGCGTCACCGGTTGCGCGACGATCATGCCGGCGCCGACGGTGCCGTTGGTCAAGCGATCAATGACGATGAACGCGCCGGTGGTGCGGTTGCTTTCGTAACCGTCGAGGGCGATCGGCGCGTCGAGCGCAATCTTCACCTTGCCGATTTCGTTGAGCTGCAACGCGCTCGCCGGGCCTTCTTCCAACGTGTTCACGTCGACCTTGTTGACGATGCTGGCAATCGAACCCGGCACGTAACTGGTGGCGCGTTTGATGTCGTATTTCTTGCCCGGCAGCATCGGCTCTTCAGCCATCCACACCAGCATCGCTTCGAAGCTGTCGGTGACCGGCGGCACGTTGTCGGCATGCACCAACAGGTCGCCACGGGAGATGTCGATTTCGTCTTCCATGGTCAGCGTCACCGCTTGACCTGGACCGGCGTGCTCCAGCTCACCTTCGAAGGTGACGATGGATTTCACCCGGCTGCTTTTGCCCGACGGCAGCACCACGACTTCGTCACCCTTGTGCACGATGCCGCTGGCCAGGGTGCCGGCGAAACCACGGAAGTTCAGGTTCGGACGGTTGACGTACTGCACCGGGAAACGCAGATCGGTGAAGTTGCGATCGCCCGCGACTTCCACGGTCTCGAGGATTTCCATCAGCGACTGGCCGGTGTACCACGGCGAGCGCTCGGACTTGTTCACCACGTTGTCGCCCTTGAGGGCAGACATCGGCACGAAGTGCATGCTGGTCGGCTTCATCTTCAAGCCTTCGGCGAACTTCAGGTAGTCAGCCTTGATCGACTCGAACACGCCTTCATCGAAGTCTTTCAGGTCCATCTTGTTGATGGCGACGACGATGTGTTTGATCCCCAGCAAGGACGCAATGAAGCTGTGGCGACGGGTCTGGGTCTGCACGCCGTAACGCGCGTCGACCAGAATGATCGCCAGGTCACAGGTGGACGCACCGGTGGCCATGTTGCGGGTGTACTGCTCATGGCCGGGGGTGTCGGCGATGATGAATTTGCGTTTGGCGGTGGAGAAATAGCGGTAGGCGACATCGATGGTGATGCCCTGCTCACGCTCGGCCTGCAGACCGTCGACCAGCAATGCCAGATCGATGTCGTCACCGGTGGTGCCGACTTTCTTCGAGTCGCGGGTGATCGCTTCGAGGTGATCTTCGTAGATCATCTTCGAGTCGTGCAGCAGGCGCCCGATCAGGGTGCTCTTGCCGTCATCGACGTTACCGCAGGTCAAAAAGCGCAGCAGTTCTTTACGTTCGTGCTGGCCCAGGTAGGCGAGGATGTCCTCGCTGATCAAATCAGATGCGTGCGACATGACAGCCCCTTAGAAATAGCCTTGACGTTTTTTGTCTTCCATCGAGCCGGCGCCATCGTGGTCGATGACACGGCCCTGGCGCTCGGAAGTTCGCGTCAGGAGCATTTCCTGAATGATGTCCGTGAGGCTTTCTGCCTCGGACTCCACCGCGCCCGTCAACGGGTAGCAGCCAAGGGTACGGAAACGCACTTTCTTTTTGACGATGCGAGCCTTGTCCTCATCGGACAGGTGCTCGAGGATGCGCTCGTCGTCGATCATGATCAGCGTGCCGTTCTTCTCGATCACTTCGCGTTCAGCGGCGAAGTACAGCGGCACAATCGGGATGCCTTCGAGGTAGATGTACTGCCAGATGTCCAGTTCGGTCCAGTTCGACAGAGGGAACACACGAATGGATTCGCCCTTGTTGACCTTGCCGTTGTAGACGTTCCACAGCTCCGGGCGCTGGTTTTTCGGGTCCCAGCGGTGCTTGCTGTCGCGGAACGAGTACACGCGCTCTTTGGCGCGGGATTTCTCTTCATCGCGACGGGCGCCGCCGAACGCTGCGTCGAAACCATGTTTGTCGAGCGCCTGTTTCAGGCCTTCGGTTTTCATGATGTCGGTGTGCTTGGCGCTGCCGTGGGTGAACGGGTTGATGTTCTGCGCCACGCCATCGGGGTTGATATGGGTGATCAGGTCCAGGCCCAGTTCTTCGACCATCTTGTCGCGGAACTTGTACATTTCCTGGAATTTCCAGCGGGTGTCGACGTGCATCACCGGAAACGGCAGTTTGCCCGGGAAGAACGCCTTGCGTGCCAGGTGCAGCATCACGGCGGAGTCTTTACCGATGGAGTACAGCATCACCGGGTTATCGAACTCGGCGGCCACCTCGCGGATGATGTGGATGCTTTCCGCCTCCAGCTGTTTCAGATGCGTCAGTTTGTCGACCATGGCTACTCACGAAAACTTTCTTATGAACGGCCAGCGGGCCGTGTTCGAGCGGGGAATCCTAGCACAGCGACCTTCTTCTAATCAGGACGCTAGCTAGAACGAAAGGGCATATGAATATGCCCACCAGTTCGGCCGATGGGGATCAATGTGGGAGCGAGCTTGCTCGCGAAAGCGCCGCGTCAGGCGCAGATGTATTAAAGCGAACGCCGCCTTCGCGAGCAGGCTCGCTCCCACAGGATCTAGTGGTGATGATCAGATCGGATTTGGACAGTCGATGAAGATGTGTTCGACAGCAAAGCGCTTCGCCAGATAGTCGCCCAGGGCCTGTACGCCGTAGCGTTCGGTGGCGTGGTGGCCGGCGGCGATGAAGCTGATGTCGTTTTCGCGGGCGCTGTGGAAGGTCTGCTCGGACGCTTCACCGCTCAGGTACAGGTCGACGCCGGCAGCGATGGCCTGATCGATATAGCCCTGACCGCCACCGGTGCACCAGCCAACTCGGCGAATCATCGGGCTGCCTTCAATCAATAACGGCTCGCGGCCCATGACTTCTTGCACCTTGCGGGCGAAATCGCGCGCGGTCATCGGATCCTTCAAAGACCCGACCAGACCGACAATTTTCAGATTGTCCGGATCCAGCGGACCTTCAACGGTGATGTCCAGTTGGCGAGCAAGCTGCACGTTATTGCCAACATCCGGATGCAGATCCAGCGGCAAATGGTAAGCGAGCAGACTGATGTCGTGCTTGAGCAATGTCTTCAGTCGACGCTGCTTCATGCCAGTGATGCACGGGTTCTCGCCCTTCCAGAAGTAACCGTGGTGCACCAGCACCAGATCCGCCTCGGCTTCGACGGCAGCATCCAGCAACGCCTGACTGGCGGTGACGCCGCTGACGATGCGCATCACTTGCGGCCGGCCTTCGACCTGCAAGCCGTTGGGGCAATAATCGGCAATTTTCGAGCTGCTGAGGTAACGGTCGGCTTCTTCGACGAGGGTGCTGAGGGCAACGGCCATGAAAGACTCCTAAATATCCCGTTCAGAGGCACGCGCGGCCTCGTATAATGCGCGACATTATGGGCGGTCTGACCCCGCCTGCAACTTTTCCAGGACGTGCTTAATGCTCAAGGCGCTGCGTTTTTTCGGCTGGCCGTTGTTGGCCGGTGTGCTTATCGCTCTGTTGATTATTCAGCGTTACCCGCAGTGGGTCGGGCTTCCGAGCCTCGACGTCAACCTGCAACAGGCCCCGCAAACCACCAGCGTGCAACAGGGCCCGGTGTCCTATGCCGACGCGGTGACCATTGCCGCGCCTTCGGTGGTCAACCTCTACACCACCAAAGTCATCAACAAACCGGCGCATCCGCTGTTTGAGGATCCGCAGTTTCGGCGCTTCTTCGGTGACAACTCGCCAAAGCAGAAACGCATGGAATCGAGCCTCGGTTCAGGCGTGATCATGAGCCCGGAAGGCTACATTCTGACCAACAACCACGTGACCAGCGGCGCGGATCAGATTGTGGTCGCCCTGAAAGATGGCCGCGAAACCCTCGCGCGCGTCATCGGCAGCGACCCGGAAACCGATCTCGCGGTGTTGAAAATCGATCTGAAAACCCTGCCGGCCATCACTGTCGGCCGCTCCGACAACATTCGCATCGGCGACGTTGCATTGGCCATCGGCAACCCGTTCGGCGTTGGCCAGACCGTGACCATGGGCATCATCAGCGCCACCGGGCGTAACCAGTTGGGCCTGAACAACTACGAAGACTTCATCCAGACCGACGCGGCGATCAACCCGGGTAACTCCGGCGGAGCGCTGGTCGACGCCAATGGCAACCTTACCGGCATCAACACGGCGATCTTTTCCAAGTCCGGTGGCTCGCAGGGCATCGGCTTTGCGATTCCGGTGAAACTGGCAATGGAAGTGATGAAGTCGATCATCGAGCACGGTCAGGTAATTCGTGGCTGGCTCGGCATCGAGGTGCAGCCGCTGACCCAGGAACTGGCCGAGTCGTTCGGCTTGTCCGGGCGTCCGGGGATTGTCGTCGCGGGGATCTTCCGCGATGGCCCGGCGCAGAAGGCCGGCCTGCAACTGGGTGACGTTATCTTGAGCATCGATGGCGAGCCGGCCGGAGATGGTCGCAAGTCGATGAACCAGGTCGCGCGGATCAAGCCGACCGACAAAGTGACGATCCAGGTGATGCGCAACGGCAAAGAACTGAAGCTCACCGCGGAAATCGGCCTGCGTCCGCCACCGGCGCCAGTGAAAGAAAAAGAAGAATAAAACTTCGTTCGCGCCAAACGCGCTAATAAAAGATATTCTCAACAGGCATGTTATATTGTTTCAATTCTAAAAATTGGAACAACATAACATGTCGTCTCGAACAAAGGCTTCCCTGCTCAGCCTGAGCCTTGGTCTGCTGGTCGATCCAGCCTTCGCCGAAGAACCCAAGCCGCTTGAACTCGACGCCATCAGCGTCATCTCCGACTACGAATCGCCGACCGGCCCGGTCAAAGGCTACCGCGCCACACGCTCGTCCAGCGCGACCAAAACCGACACGGCGATCCGTGATATCCCACAGGCGATCAGCGTAGTGCCCGCCAGTGTGCTCAAGGATCTGGGCAGCAGCAGTGTCGAGCGCGCGCTGGATTTCGCCGGCGGCGTATCCAAGCAAAATAACTTCGGCGGCCTGACGCTGTACGAATACAGCGTGCGCGGCTTCACCACATCGGAGTTCTACAAGGACGGTTTCAGCGCCAATCGTGGTTATCCGAGCACGCCGGACGCGGCGAATATCGAGCGCATCGAAGTGCTCAAAGGCCCGGCCGCCAGTCTGTATGGTCGAGGCGATCCCGGCGGCACGGTGAACATCGTCACCAAAAAACCGCAGGCCGAAGCCTTCACCACTCTGCAAACCAGCGCCGGCAGTTGGGATCGCTATCGCACCGCGCTGGACGTCAACACACCGCTGGATGATGAGGGTGATGTGCTGTCGCGAATCAACCTCGCGGTTGAGGACAACCACAGTTTTCGCGATCACGTCGACAGCCAGCGCGTATTCGTCGCGCCCTCGATCAGTTGGCAATTGAACCCGGACACGTCGTTGCTGGTGGAAAGCGAAATCGTCCGCCACAGCTCGACCTTTGATCGCGGTATCGTCGCGCCCAACAATAAATGGAGCGGTGTTTCGCGCTCGACTTTCCTTGGCGAACCCAACGACGGCAACATCGATAATCACAACAATCTGCTTCAGGCCACGCTGGAACATCACCTCAACGACAGCTGGAAGCTGCGTCTGGCCAGTCATTACAAGGAAGGCAAACTCTGGGGCGATGCTTCGGAAAGTCGTCCATTGAACGCCAACGGCCGCATCGTCAACCGCCGCTATCGCGAGCGCGACACCAATTGGCACGACAGCATCACCCAACTGGAACTGCGCGGCCTGTTCGATCTCGGCCCGTGGCAACACGAATTGCTGATTGGCACCGAGTACGAAAACTTCCGCAAGAACGAGCGCGTCACCACTATTGCTGGCGGCCCCTACGCCATCGACATCTACAAGCCGATCTACGGCCAACCGAAACCCAGCGGTGCGCGGTCGGGCACTGACTTCTTCGAACAGGTCGAAAGTCATGCACTGAACCTGCAGGACCAGATCGTCTTCACCGACAAACTGCGCGGGATGATCGGCGCACGCTTCGAGCATTTTGATCAGCACATCGACGATCACAGCCGCAACGCTACCAGCAACCAACGCCACGACGCGCTCACCCAGCGGGTCGGCCTGCTCTATCAACTGACACCGGATACCGGGGTGTTCGCCAACGCCTCGAGCTCGTTCAAACCGAACAATGGCCTCGACGCCGCCGGCAAATCCTTCGACCCGGAAGAAGGCGTCGGCTACGAAGTCGGGATCAAGAACGAGCTGTTCGACGAACGCCTGAGCAGCACCCTCGCCTTCTTCCACATCGACAAAGAAAACGTTCTCGCCCTCGACCCGGCCACCGACACCAGCCGCGCCATGGGCAAGGCACGCAGTCGCGGCTTCGATTGGCAGGTCACCGGGCAAGTCACCGATGCGGTGCGAGTCATCGGCGCATTCGCCTACATCGACGCCGAAGTGACCAAGGGCGACGCGGTGATTTCCACCGGCAGTGGCATTCTCGGCGTGGCCAAACGCAGCGGCAGTCTGCTCGGGGTTTATGAGTTTCAGGATGGCCATTTGCGTGGCTCGGACGTCGGTGCAGCGTTCACCTACGTCGGCGATCGCTCGGGAGAATCCGGCAGCGACTTCGAATTGCCGGCGTATCACACCGTCGACCTGCTCGCGCATTACAAGGCCAGCGACAACGTCACTGTCGGCCTGAACCTGAACAACCTCTTCGACGAGAAGTATTACGAGCGCTCCTACAGCAACTACTGGGTCAACCCCGGTGAGCCGCGCAATTTCACCGTCAGCCTGACTCTCAACCTGTAAAAGGACGTCACCATGCAATACGGCAAATCCCTTGTACTTATCGCCGCGCTGTTCGCCGGTCAGGTCTCGGCCCATGGCCTGTGGACTGAGCAACGGCGCGGCAATATCGAAGTGGTCTACGGTCATGGCGCTGAGGACAACGCGTTCAAGGCGCAGAAGATCAGCGGCGCGTGGGCTTACGACGCGAGCGGCAAGATGATTCCGGTGAGCGTCGAGCGCCTGACGGATCACGCACGACTGAAACCACTGAAAGCTCCGGCCGTCCTGGCCGTGGCGCTGAACAACGGCATGTGGTCGCAGACTGCTGACAAAAAGTGGGTCAACGAAGGCCGGAGCAAAGTGCCGGGCGCTGTCGAAGCGACGCAGACGTTCAAATACAGCCTGGCGATTTATCAGCCGGGAGCGAAGTTGCCCAAGCTTGATCAGATCAAGTTGCTGATTGTGCCGGAGGTTGATCCGCTGACGGTCGGGCCGGGCAAGTCATTGTCGGTGCGGGTGTTGCTCGATGGCAAACCGGCGGCGGGTGTGAAGTTGATTGGCGACTATCGCAATGCGCCGAACACGTTGAGCACCGAGACTGACAAGGATGGTCGGGCGCAGGTATTGGTGAGGAATGAAGGGTTGAATGTGATTGCGGCGCAGGTTGAAGTGCCGGTGAAGGACAGTGCGGATGTGAACAGTCGCGGCTTGTTTAGCTCACTGACCTTCCTTGGCGAAGCGCATCACGAATAAGAGCAGACCCTCACCCCAGCCCTCTCCCGGAGGGAGAGGGAGCCGACCGCGTTGTCTTGCGAAGTACATCGACCTGAAAAACCGAGTCGATTATGGATTCGGTACAGCACTTTCACGTCGGCGAAACTCTGCAATATCCCCCAATCAGCCCCCTCTCCCTTTGGGAGAGGGGGCCGACCGAGTTGTCTTGCGAAGTACATCGACCTGAAAATCCGAGTCGATTATGGATTCGGTACAGCACTTTCACGTCGGCGTTGCTCTGCAATATCCCCCAATCAATCCCCTCTCCCTCTGGGCGGTCCGACGTTTCGGGAGGGCTAGGGTGAGGGGCTTTTGCTTTTATAGGTCGCCAAGCCCGTCGATCAACGCCTGATTCTGCTCCGGCGTGCCAATCGAAATCCGCAGGAACTGCGCAATCCGCGCCTGCTTGAAGTGCCGCACGATCACGCCCTGCTCACGCAGCTTGGCCGCCAGCCCCGCCGCATCATGCTGCGGATGCCGGGCAAAAATGAAGTTAGCCGCCGACGGCAGCACTTCAAACCCCTTGGCCTGCAACTGTGCAATCACCCACTCACGGCTCTCGATGACCAGACGGCAGGTCTTGTCGAAGTGCTCACGATCTTCAAACGCCGCTGCCGCCCCGACAATCGCCAGACGATCCAGCGGATAGGAGTTGAAGCTGTTCTTGATCCGCTCCAGCGCCTCGATGAGATCGGGATGGCCGACCGCCAGACCAACGCGCAAACCCGCCAAAGAGCGCGACTTGGACAGGGTCTGCGTCACCAGCAGGTTCGGATAACGGTCCACCAGACTGATCGCCGTCTCGCCGCCGAAGTCGATGTACGCCTCATCCACAACCACTACCGAATCCGGGCTGGCCTTGAGGATCTGCTCAACCGCGTCCAGCGCCAGCAGGCAGCCGGTTGGCGCGTTCGGGTTAGGGAAGATGATCCCGCCATTCGGCTTGGCGTAGTCGGCCGGATCGATCTGGAACTGCGCGTCCAGCGGCACCGCATCAAACTCGATGCCGTACAAACCGCAGTAAACCGGATAGAAGCTGTAGCTGATGTCCGGGAACAACAGCGGCTGATCGTGTTGCAGCAATCCGTGGAAAATGTGCGCGAGCACTTCGTCCGAACCGTTGCCAAGGAACACCTGATTGCTCTGCACGCCGTAATACTGGGCGACGGCGGTTTTCAGCAGGTCGCTGTTCGGGTCCGGGTACAGACGCAGGTTGTCATTCAGTTCGACCTGCATCGCTGCCAAGGCTTTTGGCGACGGGCCGTACGGGTTTTCGTTGGTGTTGAGCTTGACCAGTTTGGTCAGCTTCGGCTGTTCGCCCGGTACGTACGGCACCAGATCCTTGACGAACGGGCTCCAGAATTTACTCATCGCTCAGTTCCCCTGCCCTTGTAGAAAGTCTTCGTCTTTGATGCGGTATTCAGCACTGCGCGCGTGGGCGCTCAGCGACTCGCCACGGGCCAATACCGACGCCGTTTTACCCAGCTCGGAAGCACCGGCCTCGGAGCAGAAGATGATCGACGAACGCTTCTGGAAGTCGTACACGCCCAGCGGCGAGGAGAACCGCGCGGTGCCCGAGGTTGGCAGCACGTGGTTCGGGCCTGCGCAGTAATCGCCCAGGGCTTCGGAGGTGTGACGGCCCATGAAGATCGCACCGGCGTGGCGGATCTGCGGCAGCCAGGCTTGCGGATCGGCGACCGACAATTCCAGGTGCTCAGGGGCAATGCGATTGGCGACTTCGATGGCTTGGGCCATGTCCTTCACGTGAATCAATGCACCACGGCCATTGATCGAGGTTTCGATGATGGTCGCGCGGTCCATGGTCGGCAGCAGTTTGTTGATGCTGGCGGCGACCTTGTCGAGGAACTCGGCATCCGGGCTGACCAGAATCGCCTGGGCGTCTTCGTCGTGCTCGGCTTGCGAGAACAGGTCCATGGCGATCCAGTCCGGATCGGTCTGGCCGTCGCACACCACGAGGATCTCCGAAGGGCCGGCGATCATGTCGATGCCGACCTGACCGAACACGTGGCGCTTGGCAGTGGCGACATAGATGTTGCCCGGGCCAACAACCTTGTCAACCTGCGGCACGCTTTCGGTGCCATAGGCCAAAGCAGCAACCGCTTGTGCGCCACCGATGGTGAACACCCGGTCGACACCCGCAATGCATGCGGCCGCCAGCACCAGTTCGTTGATTTCACCGCGCGGGGTCGGCACGACCATGACCACTTCGGTCACGCCGGCGACCTTGGCCGGAATCGCGTTCATCAGCACCGACGACGGGTACGACGCCTTGCCACCCGGCACATACAGGCCTGCGCGATCCAGCGGCGTGACCTTCTGGCCCAGCACGGTGCCGTCAGCTTCGGTGTAGCTCCAGGAATCCTGCTTCTGTTTTTCGTGATAGCTGCGCACACGGGCCGCGGCTTTTTCCAGGGCTTCGCGCTGGGGCACGGTGATGCGGGTCAAAGCCAGTTCCAGACGCTCACGCGGCAGGATCAGCTCAGCCATCGAAGCGACTTCAAGGCCATCAAACTTCTGGGTGAACTCGACCAGCGCCGCGTCACCGCGTTCGCGCACAGCCTTGATGATGTCCAGCACGCGCTGATTGACCGAGTCGTCAGACACACTTTCCCAGCTCAGCAGATGATCCAGATGATGCGCGAAATCCGGGTCAGCAGCGTTGAGTCGGCGAATTGCAGTCGGTGCGGTCATAGCGAGAGCCTCATAGGAATGGCAAAAACTCAGGCGCCCTAACTTAGCAGTCGTTTCCGCTTGGGCACCTGAGATTCTGGCTATGAGGCGGATAGACGGGCGCGACTTAACGTCGCGCAGGTGAATCAGCCGCGGTGTCGCGATTCCACTGCGTTGCGCAGGGTATCGATCAACGCCTGGATTCGGGCGTGTTGCATTTTCATCGAAGCCTTGTTGACCACCAGGCGCGAGCTGATCGTGGCGATCAGTTCCTGAGGTTCCAGGCCGTTGGCGCGCAGGGTGTTGCCGGTGTCGACCACGTCGATGATCTTGTCAGCGAGACCGATCAGTGGCGCCAGCTCCATCGAGCCGTACAGCTTGATGATGTCGACCTGACGGCCCTGCTCGGCGTAGTAACGCTTGGCCACATTGACGAATTTGGTCGCCACGCGCAGACGGCCTTTTGGCTCCGGCGCGCCGATCTTGCCGGCGGTCATCAGCTTGCACTGGGCGATCTGCAGATCCAGTGGCTCGTAGAGGCCCTGGCCGGTGTATTCCATCAACACGTCTTTGCCGGCAACGCCAAGGTCGGCCGCGCCATGCTCGACATAGGTCGGCACATCGGTGGCGCGCACGATCAGCAGACGAACGTCGTCCTGGGTCGTGGGAATGATCAGCTTGCGGCTCTTGTCCGGATTCTCGGTCGGCACGATGCCCGCTTCGGCAAGAAGCGGCAGGGTGTCGTCAAGGATGCGGCCCTTGGACAGTGCGATGGTCAACATGGGAAACGTCAGTCCTTATCAAGGTACTCATGTCCGGTCGCAATCGGCGCCGGACACACATCGAGCCGGAAACCGGCTCGACTCTTAAAATCAGTGGACACGTCCCTGTGTCCCAATGCAGCAATCAGCCCGGAACGCGACGGATCTTGGCGCCCAGCATCTGCAGTTTTTCTTCGATGCACTCGTAACCACGGTCGATGTGGTAGATGCGGTCGATCAAAGTATCGCCTTCGGCAACCAGTGCCGAGATTACCAGGCTGGCCGAAGCACGCAGGTCGGTCGCCATGACTGGCGCGCCTTTCAGAACTTCAGTACCGGTGACGATGGCGGTGTTGCCTTCGACCTGGATCTTTGCGCCCATGCGGTGCAGTTCGTACACGTGCATGAAACGGTTTTCGAAGATCGTCTCGATCACGGCACCGGTGCCTTCGGCAATGGCGTTGAGCGAGATGAACTGCGCTTGCATGTCAGTCGGGAACGCCGGGTACGGCGCGGTGCGCACGTTGACGGCTTTCGGACGCTTGCCGTGCATGTTCAGCTCGATCCAGTCTTCACCGCAGGTGATTTCTGCGCCGGCTTCACGGAGTTTTTCCAGAACGGCTTCGAGGATGGTCGGATCAGTGTCCTTGACCTTGACGCGACCGCCGGTCACGGCAGCGGCGACCAGATAGGTGCCGGTTTCGATACGGTCAGGCATGACCTTATAGAAAGCCGAACCCAGACGCTCGACGCCATCAATAGTGATGGTGTCAGTACCAGCGCCGGACACCTTGGCACCCATGGCGTTGAGGAAGTTCGCCAGGTCAACCACTTCTGGTTCACGGGCGGCGTTCTGCAACACGCTGCGGCCCTTGGCCAGAGCAGCGGCCATCATGATGTTCTCGGTACCGGTCACGCTGACGGTATCGAAGAAGAAGTGCGCACCGCGCAGGCCACCTTCAGGCGCCTTGGCCTTGATGTAGCCGCCTTCAACGTCGATCACCGCGCCCATGGCTTCGAGGCCACGGATGTGCAGGTCAACCGGACGCGAACCGATAGCGCAACCGCCAGGCAGTGCCACTTCGGCTTCACCGAAACGGGCAACCATCGGGCCCAGTACCAGGATCGACGCACGCATGGTTTTCACCAGTTCGTACGGCGCGATCAGGGTCTTGATGGTGCGCGGGTCGATTTCGACGCTGAGTTTTTCGTCGATCACCGGCTCGATGCCCATGCGACCGAACAGCTCGATCATGGTGGTGATGTCGTGCAAGTGCGGCAGGTTGCCAACGGTCACCGGGCCATCGCACAGCAGGGTGGCGGCCAGGATCGGCAGGGCGGAGTTTTTTGCGCCGGAAATGCGGATCTCGCCATCAAGACGAGCGCCACCGGTAATAATCAATTTATCCATAAGAATCTCGACGCCCTTAGGCTCAGGTGCGCTCGGCCCAGGCCGCGCTGCTGAAAAATTTCATAGTGACCGCATGGATGCTGCCATCGATGATCCATGGGTTCAAATGGGCATAGACCTGCTGCTGACGCTTCACCGGGCTCAACGCCGCCAGTTCATCGCTAATCACGTTCAGCAGGAAATTGCAGCCTTCGCCCTCAACTTCTACCAACGTTCCGGGCAGCTTTCCTTCAAGGAAGCTCTTCACTTCTACGGCCTGCATGCTCAACCTCAATCGGCGCCCTGTGCGCACGGGTCGGACATCATACAAAAAAGCCCCGCGCCTGCGAACCCCGCATGGCAGGACTCTGACGGGGGGCTTCTTTATAGATGTGGGTTCAGGGGTGCGCCAACAGTTCGGTCAGTTCACTGACCTGAGCAATTTCGCGCATGTCTTCGGGCATCGCACGGATGCTGACAGCCTTGCCGGCCGCATTCGCATCGCGCATGAAGCACAGCAGCAACGATAAACCGACGCTGCTGGACTTCTTCACCGCCGAGCAATCGATCACCAGCGAAGAGGCCTTGCTGGACTTGATCAGCGCCTGGCCTTGCTTGCGCAGGTCAGCGCCGGTGCGATAGTCCAGCACTCCGCTAAGCAGAAGCTCGTCGACATCACTCATACGAACTGCGGCCTCATTCATTGCGCGGGGTTCTTTTCGGTGGCTTCTTTGGCCTTGGCCACTTCCCCGGCCCAACCATTGATGGTCTTGTCCAGATCGTTGCCATTGCGCTGCATCGCGTCGGCGAACTGATCGCGGAACAGTTTGCCGATGTTGATGCCGTTGATGATCACGTTGCGCAGTTTCCACTCGCCGTTGATCTTCTCCAGCGTGTACTGCACAGGATAGATTGCGCCGCTGCTGCCCTTGACGGTCATGTTTACGCTGGTGCGATCGCCCGATTCGTCCTTGGCAGGGTCAACGGTGATGCCCTGGTTGTTGTACTCAAGCAGAGCGTTGCCGTAGAACTGGAACAGGCCTTTCTTGAAGTTTTCCTGGAAGGTCTGCATCTGCGCCGGCGTGGCCTTGCGCGAGTACTTGACCGTCATGATGCTCTTGGAAATGCCTTCGGCATCCACCACTGGCCCGACGATGTTGTTGAGCGCCGTGTAGAAATCCGTCGGGTCCTGCTTGTATTTCTCTTTGTTGGCAGCCAGGTCGGCCAGCAACCGGGTGGTGGTGTCCTGCACCAGATCATGTGCCGAAGTCGCAGCAGCCACGGCGTTACCCATCAACGGCAAGGCCGCCAACAGCACCAACAGGCTGCGTCGCAAGATAGAGATCATTCAAAAGCTCCTCATTTGGCGTCTTTGCTAACGGTATTGAGCAGGAATTTACCGATAAGGTCTTCCAGTACCAGTGACGACTGCGTGTCGTGGATGGTTCCACCATCCTTCAGCGGCTTGTCTTCTCCGCCAACGCTGATACCGATGTACTTCTCGCCCAGCAGACCAGCGGTCAGGATAGACGCTGTGGAGTCGGTCGGAAGATTGTCGACCTTTTTATCCACTTGCAGGGTGACCCGACCGGTGAAGCTGTCGCGATCCAGATCGATCGCCGTGACCTTGCCGATGGTCACACCGGCCATGGTCACTTTGGCTCTGACCGTCAAACCGGCGATATTGTCAAAGTAGGCATAAAGTTTATAGGTGTCGGTGGTCGACGTCGGAGACAGACCACTGACCCGCAAAGCAAGCAGCAACAAGGCCAGGATCCCTGCCAGCAGGAACAGGCCGACACCGATTTCCAGGGTGCGGTTTTGCATCAGAAATCTCCAAACATCAAAGCGGTCAGAATAAAGTCCAGGCCGAGCACTGCCAGCGAGGCAAACACCACGGTCTTGGTGGTAGCACGACTGATGCCCTCGGAAGTGGGCTCACAGTCATAGCCTTGGAATACGGCAATCCAGGTCACTACAAAGGCGAAAACAATACTTTTGATCACGCCATTGAGCACATCACTGGTGAAATTCACGCTGTTCTGCATGTTCGCCCAATAAGAGCCTTCATACACACCCAGCCAGTCGACAGCCACCCACGAACCGCCCCAGATGCCTACCACGCTGAAAATCATCGCCAGCACCGGCAGGGAAATGAAGCCGGCCCACAGGCGCGGGGCAATGATGTACTTGAGCGGATCGACACCGATCATTTCCAGGCTGGACAGCTGTTCGGTGGACTTCATGTTGCCGATCTCGGCGGTCAGTGCCGAACCGGCACGACCGGCGAACAACAGCGCCGTCACCACCGGGCCGAGTTCACGCAGCAGGGTCAGCGCAACCATCTGCCCCACCGCCTGCTCCGAACCGTAGCTCGACAGAATGCTGAAACCCTGCAGCGCCAGCACCATGCCGATGAAGATCCCGGAAACAACAATGATCACCAGCGACATTACGCCGACCGAATGCAGTTGCTTGACCAGCAGGCCGAAGCCACCACTGATGCCACCGCGACCCAACAACGCGTGAAACAGAAACAGCGTCGCACGACCGAACACCGCGACGGCATCGATCGCCGCCTCGCCGAACCGGCGTACGCGTTCTATTAATGAAATTCTGCGCATCAGCGCTTCCCCAGAAGATCTGCGCGGTAATCCGTCGCTGGAAAATGGTACGGCACCGGGCCATCGGGATCGCCGGTCATGAACTGACGGATACGCGGCTCGTCCGAGTTCATCAACTCGTCCGGCGTACCCTGCCCCAGCACCTGACCATCACCGACGACATAGATGTAGTCGGCAATGCTCGCGGTTTCGGCCAGATCGTGGGACACCACGATACTGGTGATCCCCAGCGCGTCGTTGAGCAGGCGAATCAGACGGACCAGCACGCCCATGGCGATCGGGTCCTGCCCGACGAACGGTTCGTCGTACATGAGGATCTGCGGATCGAGCGCAATCGCTCGCGCCAGTGCGACGCGGCGCTTCATGCCACCGGACAGTTCGTCCGGCATCAGCTCGATGGCACCGCGCAGACCGACCGCCTGCAATTTGAGCAGGACGATGTCGCGGATCATTTCTTCCGGCAAATCGGTATGAACACGCAGGGGGAAAGCCACGTTCTCGAAAACATCGAGATCGGTGAACAGTGCGCCGCTTTGAAACAGCACACCCATGTGCTTTCGCGCATCGAACAGATCGCTGCGCGAAAGCGCAGGCAGGTTCTGGCCGTTGACCCAGACTTCGCCGCTGGCAGGGCGCAGTTGTGCCCCCATCAATCGCAGCAGCGTGGTCTTGCCACACCCGGAAGGTCCCATGATGCCGGTGACCTTGCCGCGCGGGATGCGAATATCGACGTTATTGAAAATGCTGCGCGCACCGCGCTTGAAGGAGACTCCCTTCAGCTCGACCGCGTAGGCGTTATCGGCACTCATCTAAACTCCTTGCGATGCAGCCTCTCACTCGGACGCCTGTCTTTACTTAAAAAGTACGTACATCCCGGGCAGGCCGAACTGGCGGCGAACTATATCACTGCAAAGGCTACGCGCCCAAGGCTTGTACCAGCCTGTGTTCGGCGATATGACAGGTGCGCAGGCTCTTTTCCCGGGTTTTGGTAACGAGTAATGACAAAGCACGACGAACTTGCGTGAGGCTTTGCAACATAACCGCTATAATCGCCGCCTTTTCATCGGGCTATACGATTTCTGACATGAGCCAATCCAGCGACCTGATTCAATCGGCACAACGCACCATCCAACTCGAAGTGGAAGCCGTACAAGGCTTGTTGCCCCATATCGACGCCGATTTCGTACGCGCTTGCGAGATGATTCTGGCCAGTAAAGGCCGTGTAGTCGTGGTTGGCATGGGCAAGTCCGGGCACATCGGCAACAAGATTGCAGCCACCCTGGCCAGCACCGGCACCCCGGCCTTTTTTGTCCACCCGGCCGAAGCCAGTCATGGCGACAT
The DNA here is from genome assembly GCF_056401755.1 of Pseudomonas sp. P4_D7. NCBI lineage: Bacteria > Pseudomonadati > Pseudomonadota > Gammaproteobacteria > Pseudomonadales > Pseudomonadaceae > Pseudomonas > Pseudomonas sp. P4_D7. The sequence goes on from NZ_JBFUIR010000038.1 coordinate 18,280, forward strand.
GGGCATGATCACTCGTGACGATGTGATTCTGGCCCTGTCGAACTCCGGCTCGACCAATGAAATCGTAACCCTGCTGCCGTTGATCAAACGTCTGGGCATCCAGCTGATCAGCGTCACCGGCAACCCGCAATCGCCGCTGGCCAAGGCTGCCGAGGTCAATCTCAATGTTCATGTCGAGCATGAAGCCTGCCCGCTGAACCTGGCACCGACCTCGTCGACGACCGCAGCACTGGTCATGGGCGATGCGCTGGCCGTGGCACTGCTGGAAGCACGCGGCTTCACCGCCGAAGATTTCGCTTTCTCGCACCCGGGTGGCGCCCTCGGCCGTCGCCTGCTGCTGAAAGTGGAAAACGTCATGCACGCCGGACAAGAGTTGCCGCAAGTCCAACGCGGCACGCTGCTCAAGGACGCACTGATGGAAATGACCCGTAAAGGTCTGGGCATGACCGTCATCCTTGAAACCGACGGTAAACTCGCCGGGATCTTCACCGACGGCGACTTGCGCCGCACGCTGGATCGCAGCATCGACATCCGCAGCGCCACCATCGACCAGGTAATGACGGCCCACGGCAAGACTGCCCGCCCGGAAATGCTGGCCGCCGAAGCCCTGAAAATCATGGAAGATCACCGAATCAACGCATTGGTAGTCGTAGACGAGGAAGATCGCCCGGTCGGCGCCTTCAACCTCTCCGACCTGCTGCGCGCAGGAGTCATGTAATGAGCAACGATCTGCTGCAACGCGGCAAAGCGATCAAACTGGCGGTTTTCGACGTCGACGGCGTCCTCACCGACGGGCGCCTGTACTTCCTTGAAGACGGCAGCGAGTTCAAGACCTTCAACACCCTCGACGGTCAAGGCATCAAAATGCTGATGAACGCCGGCGTGCAGACCGCTATCATCAGCGGCCGCAAGACACCCGTCGTTGAACGTCGAGCGAAAAACCTGGGGATTCCCCACCTGTTTCAGGGCCGTGAAGACAAACTGGTCGTGCTCGACGGCCTGCTTGCGCAACTGGGCCTAAGCTATGAAGAAGTCGCCTACCTCGGTGACGATCTGCCCGACCTGCCGGTGATTCGCCGGGTAGGCTTGGGCATGGCCGTGGCCAACGCTGCCGATTTCGTCCGCGAACACGCCCATGGCGTTACCCGCGCCCGTGGTGGCGAAGGCGCCGCCCGCGAATTCTGCGAATTGATCCTGCGCGCCCAGGGCCGCCTCGATGCGGCCAACGCCGCGTACCTGTGAGCCAAACCATGTTCAGCAAAAAATTTCGTAACTTCCTGCTGTTCGGCTGCATCGCTGCGATTTTCGCAGCGGTCGGCTATTGGAATATCAGCCCGGAACGCTTTCTCGACAAACCACCGGTCACCTCGGTTGAAACGCCTATCGACTGGTATGCAACCAACACGCATACCCTGCAATACCTGCCGGATGGCAAGGTGCAGTATGAGATGACGTCCGAAAAAGCCGAGCACGTGAAGGCAACCGACGTCACGCTCGTGACCAAACCCGACCTGAACATGTATCGCGGAACAGAATTTCCGTGGCACGTTACCAGTGAGCGCGGTGAAGTGAACTCAGGCGGCACCGAAGTCGAACTGATCGACTCGGTACGCGTTGCGCGCACCGATGAAAAGAAGCGTGACATCCTGATCACGTCCACTCGCATGACCGTGTTCCCGCAGCAGGAATATGCGCAGACCGAGCAACCCGTTAGAATCGACGGCGCTGGCGGTGTATCGACTGGCGTTGGAATGAAAGCGTACCTGAAGGAAAGCAGGATACACCTGCTATCGAACGTAAGAGGACAGTATGAGGCTCGTTAAAACCCTCCCTATTTTGCTCAGTCTGGGCGCAGCACTGGGAAGCGTGAGCGCCTGGGCTCTGCCGAACGATCAGCAGCAACCTATCCGCATTCAGGCCGACGACGCCCAACTGGACGACAAGAACGGCATCGCCACCTATAAAGGTGATGTGATCATCACCCAAGGTTCGATGATCGTTAAAGGCAACACCGTCACCATGACTCGCGCGCCGAATGGAGATATCGACGTGGTGACCTCCGTGGGCAACCTGGCTTATTTCGAGCAGTTGCAAACCCAGGGGGACACCAAACCGGTTCAAGGCTACGGCGTGACGATTCAATACCATGCCCAGCAAAACCGCGTCGTGCTGATCGACAAGGCCAAGGTCGTCGACAAAGACGGCAACGTCACTCAGGGCGAGAAAATCGTCTACGACACCGTGAAGAAACTGGCCAGCGCTGGTCGCGCTACCGGCAGCAAGGTCACCGAAACGCGTCCGCGCATCGACATGGTGATCCAGCCGAAGAAGAAAACCGACGAGAAAACCCAGTAATGGCAACTCTGAAAGCTCAGCACCTGGCCAAGGCCTATAAAAGCCGCCAGGTCGTGCGTGACGTCAGCCTGTCGATCGACAGCGGCCAGATCGTCGGCCTGCTCGGCCCGAACGGTGCCGGCAAGACCACGTGCTTCTACATGATCGTCGGCCTGGTACAGGCCGATCAGGGTCGCGTGCTGATCGACGATCTGGACGTCAGCCACCAGCCGATGCACGGTCGCGCCAAGGCCGGTATCGGCTATCTGCCGCAAGAAGCGTCGATCTTCCGAAAACTGTCGGTGGCCGACAACATCATGGCCATCCTCGAGACCCGTCAGGAGCTCGACAAGGCCGGCCGTCGCAAGGAGCTGGAAAGCCTGCTGCAGGAATTCCACATCAGCCACATCCGCGACAACCTTGGCATGAGCCTGTCCGGTGGTGAACGTCGCCGGGTGGAAATCGCTCGTGCATTGGCAACGGCACCAAAATTCATTCTGCTCGACGAACCGTTCGCCGGTGTCGATCCGATCTCGGTCGGCGACATCAAGCAGATCATCCACCACCTCAAGGCCAAGGGCATCGGTGTATTGATCACCGACCACAACGTCCGTGAGACGCTGGACATCTGCGAAACCGCTTACATCGTCAACGATGGTCAACTGATCGCCGAAGGCGATGCAGAAACCATCCTGGCCAACGATCTGGTCAAGGAAGTGTATCTGGGCCACGAGTTCCGCTTGTAAGCGTAACAGTGCCCGGTGCGCCGCCCGGGCGCTGTATCGATTCAAGCAGGAATTAATACGCTTTAATTGTTACAGCGCTCTAGGCAAACACTTCAGTTTCAGGCATATAATTTGCTTAAGTTTGGCGCCCCGGCGCCCTGTAGTGGATGGCGCATAGCGCCGGCGAATAAGGTGTTAAGCCCCTGCCATGAAACCATCGCTAGTCTTGAGAATGGGCCAGCAGCTGACGATGACACCGCAGCTGCAACAGGCCATCCGCCTGCTCCAATTGTCGACCCTGGATCTGCAACAGGAAATCCAGGAGGCTCTGGAATCCAATCCGATGCTCGAACGCCAGGAAGAAGGCGAAGACTTCGACAATTCCGACCCTATGGCCGACAACGCCGAACAGAAGCCCAACACCGAGATCCAGGAACCCTCGTATCAGGAAACCGCGCCGACGGTGGACAACCTGGAGGAAGGTGACTGGAGCGAGCGTATCCCCAACGAACTGCCGGTCGATACCGCCTGGGAAGACGTCTATCAGACCAGCGCCAGCAGCCTGCCCAGCAGCGATGACGACGAATGGGACTTCACCACCCGCACGTCCGCCGGCGAGAGCCTGCAAAGCCACCTGCTGTGGCAACTGAACCTGGCACCGATGTCCGACACCGATCGCCTGATCGCCGTCACCCTGATCGATTGCATCAACAATCAGGGCTACCTGGACGAAACCCTCGAAGAAATCCTCGAGGCGTTCGATCCGGAACTCGACATCGAACTCGATGAAATCGAAGCCGTCCTGCACCGCATTCAGCAATTCGAACCTGCTGGTATCGGCGCGCGCAACCTTAGTGAATGCCTGCTGCTGCAATTGCGTCAGCTACCCGCCAAGACGCCTTGGCTGGCTGAAGCGAAACGTTTGGTCAGCGATTACATCGACCTGCTCGGCAGCCGCGATTACAGCCAGTTGATGCGCCGCATGAAGCTCAAGGAAGACGAGCTGCGCCAGGTCATCGAACTGGTGCAAAGCCTCAATCCGCGCCCTGGCTCGCAAATCGAATCCACTGAAGCCGAATACGTTGTCCCTGACGTCATCGTGCGCAAGGACAACGAGCGCTGGCTGGTCGAGCTGAATCAGGAATCGGTGCCGCGTCTGCGCGTCAACGCCCAGTACGCCGGTTTCGTCCGCCGTGCCGACACCAGCGCCGACAACACCTTCATGCGCAATCAGTTGCAGGAAGCCCGCTGGTTCATCAAGAGCCTGCAGAGCCGCAACGAAACCCTGATGAAAGTAGCCACCCAGATCGTCGAGCATCAGCGCGGTTTTCTGGAGTACGGCGACGAGGCCATGAAACCGTTGGTTCTGCACGACATCGCTGAAGCGGTCGGCATGCACGAATCGACCATTTCCCGGGTGACCACACAGAAATTCATGCATACCCCGCGCGGTATTTATGAACTGAAATACTTTTTCTCCAGCCACGTCAGCACCTCCGAAGGCGGCGAATGCTCGTCCACGGCGATCCGCGCGATCATCAAAAAACTGGTTGCCGCGGAAAATCAGAAAAAGCCGTTGAGTGACAGCAAGATCGCTGGTTTACTGGAGGCACAAGGCATTCAGGTGGCTCGCCGCACCGTCGCCAAGTACCGCGAATCCCTCGGGATCGCGCCTTCGAGCGAACGCAAGCGGTTGATGTAAGCCACGTTACAGCGTTCCAGTGGCAGGCTATCCAGCCTGCCGCTTTATGCACTGGCAACGAAGGAGAAGCTGTATGCAAGTCAACATCAGTGGACACCAACTGGAAGTGACCCAACCTCTGCGTTCCTACATCGAGGAAAAACTCCAACGACTGGAGCGCCATTTCGACAAGATCACCAACGTGCAAGTCACGATGTGCGTCGAAAAGCTGAAGCAGAAAATCGAAGCCACCTTGCATATACCCGGCAGCGAAGTGGTCGCCAACGCGGAACATACCGATATGTACGCGGCGATCGACGCCTTGACCGACAAGCTGGATAAACAACTCAAAAAGCATAAGGAAAAGACCCAGAGCCTGCTCCAGGGCGCTACCGGTCGATAACCCCCCACCCCATGATCCGACTTGAAAGTATCCTGACCCCCGGCCGTTCCCTCGTGAACGTGCCGGGCGGCAGTAAAAAGAAAGCCCTCGAACAAATTGCCAACCTGATCGCCCGCGAAGTGGCGGATCTGGAGATGCAAGATGTCTACGAGGCACTGATTGCCCGTGAAAAACTCGGTTCCACCGGTTTTGGTAACGGCATCGCCATTCCCCATTGCCGCCTCAAGGGTTGCACAGCACCGATCAGTGCGCTGATGCACCTTGATGCTCCGATTGATTTCGACGCCATTGACGGCGCACCGGTTGACCTGCTGTTTGTTTTGCTGGTCCCGGAGGCTGCCACCGATGCGCACCTGGAGCTGCTGCGCCAGATCGCCAGCATGCTCGATCGCAAGGAAGTGCGTGAAAAACTGCGCAGCGCTCCAAGCAATGAAGCGTTGTATCAGGTTGTCCTGGACGAGCAGAACGGGCACTAATCATGCGCTTGATCATCGTCAGTGGCCGTTCCGGCTCGGGTAAAAGTACGGCTCTGGATGTCCTTGAGGACAACGGCTATTACTGCATCGACAACCTGCCCGCAGGCTTGCTGCCGGAACTGGCCGAACGCGCGCTGATTCACACGGAACTGGCGCAGCCGCTGGTAGCCGTGTCCATCGATGCGCGCAACCTGCCGAGCCACCTGACACGCTTTCCCGAACTGCTTGAAGATGTCCGGGCCAAACACATCCAGTGCGACGTCCTGTATCTGGACGCCGACGAAGAAACCCTGCTCAAGCGTTTCTCCGAAACCCGCCGTCGTCACCCGCTGAGCAACGCCAACCGCTCACTGGCCGAGGCGATCCAGGATGAAACCGCCCTGCTCGGCCCGATTGCCGACCTCGCGGACCTGAAGATCAACACCACCAATTTGAACCTGTACCAGTTGCGCGACTCCATCAAGCTGCGTCTGCTGAACCAGCCGGAGCCGGGGACCGCATTTCTGGTCGAGTCCTTCGGCTTCAAGCGCGGCATGCCGGTGGATGCGGATCTGGTGTTCGATGTGCGCTGCCTGCCCAATCCGTACTGGAAGCCGGAACTGCGCGCGCAATCGGGTCTCGATGCGCCGGTGGCTGAATACCTGGCGGCACAGCCGGAGGTCGAAGAAATGTTTCAGGACATCTTCACCTACCTGCACAAGTGGCTGCCGCGCTTCGCCGCGAGCAACCGCGCTTACGTCACCATTGCCATTGGCTGCACCGGCGGGCATCACCGCTCCGTCTACCTGACCGAACGTCTGGGTCAGGCCCTGCAGAAAACCCTGAAGAACGTCCAGGTTCGCCACCGCGACCTCACTTAAAGGATTCACACCGCGATGCCTGCTCTGGAAATCGAAATCATCAACAAGCTGGGCCTGCATGCCCGCGCATCGGCCAAGTTTGTCGGGGTGGCCGGGCAGTATCCGGATTGCACGATCAGAGTGGGCCGTACACCAGAGACCACGGTTGATGGCAAAAGCATCATGGCGATGATGATGCTAGCGGCTGGCAAGGGCACCAAGATCTATCTGAGCACCGAAGGGCATCAGGAACAGGAAGCGCTGGATGCGCTGGTGGCGTTGATCAACAACTACTTCGACGAAGGCGGCTGACAGCCAAAGTCAAAAGATCGCAGCCTGCTGCAGCGCCTGCATTGGAATGCGTTCCCTGCAGGAACTGCCGCAGGCTGCGATCTTTTACCCTGCTTCAACCCAACGCCGTATCCATCACCATCATCAGACAAAACCCGATCAACAGGCCAAGACTGGCCAGTTTGTCATGACCATTGCGTCGCGACTCGGGAATCACTTCATGGGTCACCACCAGCAACATCGCCCCCGCCGCCAGAGCTAGTCCTAATGGCAACAACACCTGCGCCAGACTGACCAGCCACGCACATAACAACGCAAACACCGGTTCGACCAGACCTGACGCCGCACCGATCAGGAACGCCCTGACCCGCGACATCCCCGCCCCGGCCAACACCAACGCGATCACCAGACCTTCCGGGACATCCTRCAAAGCGATACCCATGGCCAGGCTGTCCGCATCCGGCATGCCGCCGCCAGCAGAAACGCCGACAGCCATGCCTTCAGGGATGTTATGGGCAATGATGGCGAACACGAACAGCCAGATCCGTGGTGGAATCACCGGATGCTCGACGGTGCCGACGAGCATTTCCGGGGACGCGCCGGAAACCTTGCGATCGACCAGATACAGCCCGAACGCACCCAGCATGATGCCGAAGCAGGTCAGGCCGCTGGCACCCCACGGTGTCAGTCCGAGGCTTTCGGCGGCAGCAATGCCCGGCACGATCAGCGAAAACGCCGTCGCCGCCAGCATCACCCCGGCACCAAAACCCAGCAAGGTATCACTGAGTGTCTGCGGCATCCGCCGGATCACCAGCACTGGCACAGCCCCGAGCGCCGTGCCGAGGGCGCAGATCGCACCGCCCTGCAACGCCCGCAACAGTCTCGGCTCGAGATTCAGCCATTCCAGTCCGTGGGCGACCAGCAAAGTCATGCCCGCCAACAGCAACAGCGATCCCACTGCGTAACGAAACATACGCCCACTTCCGATCGCCAGCGTTTCAGTGCCCATAGTCAGCCTTGGATTGTTTTTATAGAAGACTTAAACCAGCGCAGCCTGATAACGCGCAGCGACTTCAGGCCAATTGATCACGTTGTAAAAGGCGTTGATGTATTCCGGCCGACGGTTCTGGTAGCGCAGGTAGTAGGCGTGCTCCCAGACATCGAGGCCGAGAATCGGCGTGTTGCCGTTCATCAAGGGGCTGTCCTGGTTGCCGCTGCTTTCCACCAGCAGTTTTTTCTCCGGGGTCACGCTCAGCCAGGCCCAGCCACTGCCGAAACGGGTCAGTGCGGCTTTGGTGAAGGCTTCCTTGAAACTGTCGAGGCCGCCCAATTGTTCATCGATGGCTTTGGCCAGCGCGCCGTCTGGTTTGCCGCCGCCGCTTGGCACCATGACTTCCCAGAACAGCGAGTGATTGGCGTGACCGCCGCCCTGATTGATCACTGCCGCACGGAGTTTTTCCGGTAGATCCTTGACGCTGGCGACCAGTTTTTCTACCGGCCATTCGGCGTATTCAGTGCCTTCTACGGCGGCGTTGAGGTTGTTGATGTAGGTCTGGTGATGCTTGGTGTAGTGGATCTCCATAGTCTGCGCATCGATGTGCGGTTCGAGCGCGTCGTAGGCGTAAGGCAAGGCAGGCAAGGTAAAAGCCATTTCAATGGACTCCATGGTGATGGGGGGCAGGTGCGCGGCGCGCATTGCCGGTATCCGGATGCAGCAGGCGTTGGGTGCGCGGGTATTCACCGTGCTCGCTGATGAAATTCAACAGCTCGACGTAAGTCTTGCTGCTCTGGCGCAGCGCCGCTTCACGCAAGGCGAGGCGCTGACGTTCGTCCTGCATGGTCTGCAACAAGCGTTGATGGATGGCGCAGAGGTATTCGGCGCTCTCCTCCGGCTGATTCAGGCGCAAGTGCAGATCGGCCAGGTTGTGGTGGGAGATGACGCAAGCCGCCACCGCTTCGTCGGCATCCGCCCAGCGTTCGAACAACACTTGCGCCAGGGCCAGGGCTTGCAGGTAAGCCTCACGGGCGTCGATCAGTTCGCCGAGCATGAAGCAGCGATTGGCCCGTTCGATCGTGCGTTTCCAGTGCTCCATGGTGAGCCTCCAAAGCGGTTGCGGGGTTTACACGCCGCCGGCGGTGAGTTTCTCGGGATTGAGCAACTCTTCCAGTTGGCTGCGCGACAGGTCGGTGTGTTCCAGGGCGACGTCGATCACCGCACGGCCTTCCTTGTAGGCCTGCTTGGCGATTTCGGCGGCTTTCTGGTAACCGATGATCGGGTTGAGCGCGGTCACCAGAATCGGGTTGCGCGACAACGCTTCTTTAAGGCGCGACTCGTTCACCTTGAAGCTGGCGATGGCTTTGTCGCCGAGCAAGCGGCTGGAATTGGCCAGCAGCTCGATGCTGCTCAGCAGGTTCTGCGCGATGATCGGCAGCATAACGTTCAGTTCGAAATTGCCCGACTGACCGGCAATGGTGATCACCGAATCGTTGCCGATCACCTGCGCGGCAACCATGGCGGTGGCTTCCGGGATCACCGGATTGACTTTGCCCGGCATGATCGACGAGCCCGGTTGCAGGGCTTCGAGTTCGATTTCACCGAGGCTGGCAAGCGGGCCTGAGTTCATCCAGCGCAGGTCGTTGGCGATTTTCATCAGCGACACCGCAGTGGCCTTGAGCTGGCCGGAGACGGCGACGGCGGTGTCCTGCGAGCCGATCAGCGCGAACAGATCCTTGCCCGGGGTGAATTCCACGTCGGTCAATTGACTCAACTGGCGGCTGAAACGTGCGGCGAATTCAGGATGCGCGTTGATCCCGGTGCCGACCGCCGTGCCACCCTGCGCCAGGGATTGCAGGCTTGGCAGCAAATCCTGCAGATGACTGATGTTGGCCTTGAGCTGCTGCGCCCAACCGTTCAGTACCTGGCTCATGCGCACCGGCATCGCGTCCATCAAATGCGTGCGGCCGGTTTTGACGTGGCGATGTACGTGCGTGGCTTTGTGCTCGATCACTTGCACCAGGTGCAGCAGCGCCGGCAGCAGTTGTTCGTGCAGGGCCAGCGCAGCACTGACGTGAATGGTGGTCGGGATGATGTCGTTGCTGCTCTGGCCGCAGTTGACGTGATCGTTGGCGTTGACCGGCTCGCCGAGCAGACGGCTGGCCAGGGTGGCGATCACTTCGTTGGCGTTCATGTTGGAACTGGTGCCGGAACCGGTCTGGAAGATGTCCACCGGGAAATGCGGCATGAAGTCGCCTTCGAGCAAGCCTTGCGCGGCGTCGCTGATGGCTTTGCCCTGCGCGGCGCTGATCTGGTTGAGTTCAACGTTGGCGCGGGCGGCGGCGGCTTTGGCGAGGATCAGCGCGCGGATGAATTGCGTCGGCATCGGTTTGCCGCTAATCGGGAAGTTATCCACCGCGCGCTGGGTTTGCGCGCCGTAGAGAGCGTCCACCGGCACCTGCAGTTCGCCCATGCTGTCGCGCTCAATACGTGTCTTGGTCATCTGAAAATCCTTGCACCAGTTCAATAAGAGGAATCGAGGGCAGCAGTTCGCAGGTGGCGAGCTGCCAGGTATAGCGTTGCCAACGCTGGAGCCGGCATTTGCACAGGGACAGGCGCTCCATTTCACGCAGTGGACGCCAGGCTTGATCGAGACAGAAGCTGCGCCAATGCCACGGCAAGGCGATGTCGGTGGCCGTGTCGAGCAGCAGATGGAAGGAGGTTTCAGCGATGGTCCAGGGAGAAGTCGCAGTACAACAGGCCAGATACCGGCCCTCGGCCAGATAGTGTTCGATCAGGCGCGGTTCGTCGGGATCCATCGCGCAACGGATCTGGCGACTCATCCAGCGCCAGCTTTCGAGGTACGGCTGCTCGTGCAAGGCAGAACTCATGATCCGGGGCTCATCCGATAATGAGATTTATTATTAGATGATAATGAGAACCAAAACAAGAGCGTCGAACCATGCAGATCTCATTGTGAGAGCGAGCCTGCTCGCGAAGGCTTCGTGCCGCTCACCACTGCGGTCGGCCGTGAAATCGCTTTCGCGAGCAGGCTCGCTCCCACATTGGTTTTGTATGGAGCCAATAAAAAAGGCGCGCCACCCGATGAGGTGGCGCGCCTTTTGTGTCTGACGGCCGGGGTTTAGCTGCCCGCGACAGTCATCCGCTCGATCAACACCGAACCGGTGCGAATGTTGCTGCGCAGCTCCAGATCATTACCGACCGCGACGATCTGCTTGAACATATCGCGCATGTTGCCGGCGATGGTCACCTCCTGCACGGCGAACTGGATTTCGCCATTCTCGACCCAGAAACCCGCCGCCCCGCGCGAATAGTCGCCGGTGACCATGTTCAAGCCATGGCCCATCAATTCGGTGACCAGCAAGCCACGGCCCATGCGCTTCAACAGTGCAGCCTGGTCTTCATCGCCATGGGTGACGAACAGGTTGTGTACGCCGCCTGCGTTGGCCGTGCTCGGCATACCCAGTTTACGTCCGGAGTACGTGCCGAGGATGTACGACACCAGCTCGCCCTTTTCGACGAACGGTTTGGCATACGTCGCCAGACCATCACCGTCGTAGGAAGCACTGCCCATCGCGCGCATCAGGTGCGGACGCTCATCGATGGTCAGCCATTCCGGGAACAGCTTCTGCCCCAGGGTGCCTTCAAGGAAGGACGACTTGCGATACAGGCTGCCACCGGACACCGCCGAGAGGAAACTGCCAAACAGACCACCCGCCAGTTCTGCGGAAAACAGCACCGGCACTTCGCAAGTCGGCACCGGGCGCGCGCCCAGACGGCTCGCCGCCCGTTGCGCAGCACGCTGGCCGATGCTTACCGGATCCGCGAGCAAAGTGCCCTGACGGTTTACGTCATACCAGTAATCGCGCTGCATCTGGCCATCGGCCTCGGCAATCATCACGCAACTCAGGCTGTGCCGCGTCGATGCGTAGCCACCAATGAAACCGTGGCTGTTGCCGTACACGCGGCAGCCCTGATGAGTGCTAAGGGTAGTGCCGTCGGCGTTCTTGATCCGCGCATCGGCGTCGAATGCCGCCGCTTCACAGAGCAAGGCCTTCTCGATGGCCTGCTCCGGGGTGATGTCCCACTCGTGGAACAGGTCGAAATCGTGTTGTTCCTTGGCCATCAACGCCGCATCGGCCAGGCCCGAGGCCTCGTCTTCGGATGTGTGTTTAGCAATGGCCAGTGCCGCCGCGACGGTCTCGCGAATCGCATCCGGACCGGTCGCCGACGTGCTGGCCGAGCCTTTGCGCTGGCCCACATACAGGGTGATGCCAAAGCCCTGATCGCGGTTGAATTCGACCGTTTCGACTTCGCGCTGACGCACCGACGTCGACAGTCCCTGCTCCAGCGACACCGCGACTTCGCAGGCACTGGCGCCCTGACGCTTGGCTTCGGCGATGATCTGCTCGACTTGTTCCTGCAGTGCCGGCAATGCCTGCGGGCCGACGCTTTGAACTGCACTCATGCTCATCTCCACTCAAATTCTGCTTTCGGCTGGGGTCATCGAGCGACCGGGCCGGACAAGCGGCCCCCGACTGGTTATCATGGCGGCGTTTCTTTGCGGACTGCCACCATGGTTGATTCTTACGACGACTCCCTCGATACGGGAGAAAAAAGCAAATCTCAGGTCAAACGCGAGCTGCATGCTCTGGTTGACCTCGGCGAGCGCCTGACAACACTCAAGCCAGACTTGATCGCAAAACTGCCGCTGACCGACGCGATGCGCCGGGCGTTGGCCGATGCGCCCAAGCACACCGCGAACATCGCGCGTAAACGGCACTTGCAGTTCATCGGCAAACTGATGCGCGATCAGGACACTGACGCGATTCTCACGCTGCTCGATCAACTCGATGCCTCGACTCGTCAGTACAACGAGCGTTTCCATAACCTCGAACGCTGGCGTGATCGCCTGATCGCGGGCGACGATGCCGTGCTGGAGAAATTCGTCGTCGAGTACCCGGACGCCGATCGCCAGCAACTGCGTTCCCTGATCCGTCAGGCTCAGCACGAGGTTGCGCAAAACAAACCTCCTGCTTCCAGCCGCAAAATCTTCAAGTACATCCGTGAGCTGGACGAGACTCAACGCGGTCTGCGTTGATATTCGCCACCGGGTGGTCGCCCTGCGCGCCACCCGAAGCTCCACCTCCTCTTATGCGCCCGTGCCACCCACGGTGATCGCATCGATTTTCAGCGTCGGCTGACCGACACCTACCGGCACCGATTGCCCATCCTTGCCGCACGTGCCCACACCGCTGTCCAGCGCCAGATCGTTACCGACCATCGACACCCGGCTCATCGCCTCGGGGCCGTTGCCGATCAACGTCGCGCCTTTGACCGGCGCAGTGATCTTGCCGTCTTCGATCAGGTACGCCTCGCTGGTGGAGAACACAAACTTGCCGCTGGTGATATCGACCTGACCGCCGCCGAGGTTGGCGCAGTAGATGCCCTTCTTCACCGACGCGATGATTTCTGCCGGATCGCTTTCGCCACCGAGCATGTAAGTGTTGGTCATGCGTGGCATCGGCAGATGCGCATAGGATTCACGACGACCGTTACCGGTGCGGGCCACGCCCATCAACCGCGCGTTGAGCTTGTCTTGCATATAGCCCTTGAGTACGCCGTTTTCGATCAGCGTGGTGCACTCTGTTGGCGTGCCTTCGTCGTCGACGCTGAGCGAACCGCGACGGCCGCTCAAGGTGCCGTCATCGACAATGGTGCAAAGCTTCGAGGCAACCATTTCACCCATGCGACCGCTGTACGCCGAACTGCCCTTGCGGTTGAAGTCGCCTTCGAGACCGTGGCCGACGGCTTCGTGCAACAGCACACCGGACCAGCCCGAACCCAACACCACCGGCAACGTACCGGCCGGTGCAGGAATCGCTTCCAGATTTACCAGCGCCTGACGCAGCGCTTCACGGGCATAGCCCATGGCGCGGTCTTCGGCGAGGAAATAACGGTAGTCGGTACGCCCGCCGCCGCCATGCCCGCCACGCTCGCGACGGCCATTCTGTTCGACGATCACACTGACGTTGAAACGCACCAGTGGACGCACATCGGCGGCCAGACCGCCGTCGGTGGACGCCACCAGAATCCGCTCCCACACACCCGCCATGCTGACGCTGACCTGCTGGATACGCGGGTCAAGTGCGCGGGTGGCGACATCGATGCGCTTGAGCAGCTCGACTTTCTCGGCCCGGCTCAACACTTCCAGCGGGTTATCCGGCGCGTATAGCTGTGCAACATCTTGAGTGGTAAACGCCTGGACTGAGCCGTTCTGCCCGGCCCGGGAGATCGAACGCGCGGCACGGGCCGCTGCACCGAGGGCTTCGAGGGTGATCGCGTTGCTGTAGGCAAAACCGGTTTTCTCACCGGACTGCGCGCGCACGCCGACACCCTGATCAAGGTTGAAGCTGCCTTCCTTGACGATGCCGTCTTCCAGCGCCCAGGATTCGGAAATCTGGCCCTGGAAATACAGGTCGGCGGCGTCGATGCCGGGGCCGGCCAGGTCGCCGAGCACGCCTTGCAGGCTCTCGATCGTCACGCCGCCGGGCGCCAACAGGTGATCACTGACTGAGGACAACAACTCGCTCATAGGTTTACGCCTTAAATTCGTGTTCTGAGGCAGGCCGCTGTGCGCCCTGCGAGAAAAACCGCCGATGACGCGTCACCGGCATTCGCGCCCTGATGGACGCTTGTTCATTGCTATCGCGCTCGGCCAACAACACCGCTTCGCCTTGATCCTGACTCGCCAGCACCCGGCCCCACGGGTCGATGATTGCCGCATGGCCGAACGTTTCTCGCGGTCCCGGATGGGTTCCGCCTTGTGCTGCGGCAAGCACATAACACTGTGTCTCGATGGCGCGTGCGCGAATCAGCACATCCCAATGCGCTGCGCCGGTCACCGCAGTAAAGGCTGACGGTGCGGTAATCAACTCGGCACCGGCGGCACGTAATTCGCTGTACAGCTCGGGAAAGCGCAAGTCGTAACACACGGTCAGACCGACTCGCCCCACGGGCGTATCGGCAACGACAACGCCACTGCCATAAGCATAGTCATCGGATTCGCGATAACGGCCGCGATTGTCCGCCACATCCACATCGAACAGATGCAACTTGTCATAGCGTGCAACGATTTCGCCATGCTCATTGACCAGCAGCGAGCAGGCGTTGGCTTTGGCCGTCGGCTGATCCACTGGAGGCAACGGCAAGGTGCCGGCCACTATCCATAACTTGAGGTCGCGGGCGGTCTGTTTCAACCACGGCAGGATCGGCCCTTCGCCCAATGCTTCGGCGCGGCCGATATCAGCGATGTCGCGACGGCCCATGGCGGCGAAGTTTTCCGGCAGCACCGCCAGCTTCGCGCCACCGGCCGCTGCCTGTTCGAGCAGGCGCCGGGCCTGGGCCAGATTGGCCAGCACGTCGCTCTGGCTGACCATTTGAATCACCGCTAAAGACATGGCGAACTCCGCAAGAGATATGCGGCCATGCTACTCCATCGGTTCAGTGGCTGGCTGTTCAAAAAGGCTTGTCGAAGGTGATTTTCGGCTCTTTCCATGGGCCTTTGACGGTGTATTTCACACTGGCAAAGCGCGCCACGCGGTCACCGATCAGCTTGTCGATCAGGAACAACGCGCCGCCGACCGCCGGTGCGCCGACGATCAGCGCCGCAATCGGCAGGTTGTTGGTCACCGGCAAGGTCACCAGCAACTTGGCGTCCACCTGATCACCGACCAGATCCAGCGTACCGTCCAGCTCAATGTTGCTCGAAGGACCGGTCAGGCGAATCGGTTCACGGGTGACATACACACCGTTATTTGCCACCAACAGGCCTTTGACCCGGTCGTAGCTCAAGCCTTTGCCGAACAGATCGGAGAAGTCCAGACGCAGACGCCGGCCGATGGAGTTGAAGTTAAGCAGGCCAAACACTCGCAACGCCTGCGCACCGCCCTCCACTTCAACAAACTGACCTTTGTTCAACGACGCATCAAGAGTGCCGGAGAAGCGCTTGGTCGCCAGCCAGGCCGGCGAGCCCGGCCAACGGCCGTCGACGTCCATATGAAATTCTTCGCTGGTCACGCTCGGCGCAAAGCCCCAACCCTTGAGGACATCGGCGAGATTCTTGCCGCCAATCCGGCCCTTGAACCAGCTATTGGTCGCCCCCGGCGCACCTTCCCAGCCGCCGTTGCCCTGCAACAGGATGCCTTTGAGGCCCATGTCGAGGTTGTTCAGGGCGATGCCTTTCGCGGTCGGTCGCACTTTGAGCGACCAGCCGCCGACCAGATCCGGCCCGAGAAACAGTTGATTGATGGTGATGTCCAGCGCCGGAATCTTCGTCGGATCGACCGACGCCAACGGGTCTGGCGAATTTTCGTCAGCCTGTACCGTCGGGTCCGGCGCTGGCAGTTTCACGTACTGCAAATTCACCGCAATCGGCACGCCCTTGGCGTCCGGCAGGCTCGCCGAGCCCTTGGCCTGCTGGCTGTCGAGAGCCAGATTCCATGCGCCCGGTTTGCGATTGACCTGCACTGAGGCCTGATCCAGCGTGGTCCCGAGTGCCGTGAGCTTGCCGACTTTGAAATCAGCACTGTTGAGCAATTGCTTGGCGCTGCCGCCCGGATCCTGCCCGGCGTATTTGTTCACCAGATCCTGCCACGGCGCGACGTCCAGTTCCGAGAGCACCCCGCGAACCCGCAAGCCTTTGGCGCCCGGCAGCACCGCTTCGCCGGCACCGAGAAACAATTCGCCACGGCCCTCGGCAAAATTGCTCGGAGGTGCCGCGAAGGTGAAATTGGCCAGTTGGTCGTAGTTGACCCAATAACGCCGCTCCTGCCCCTGCAAAGTCATGCGGAACACGGTATCGCGTCCGACATCTGCCGCCATACCGAACGGTGCCGGCAGATCCACCGCCACACCTTTCATGCTGGAGCTGACCATCAACTGGCTGTCGGCGCCGTCCAGATTCAATTGCAACTGATAAGGAATGGTCCCGGAAACCGGCAATGGTTGCGTCACGCCCAGCCAGTCGGTGAGTTTCTTCACTTCGACCTGACCGGATGCGGCAACCCGGGTCTTGAGCTTGCCGGGGCTGCCATCAGCGAAGATCTGCGCGGTCACCGGTTTGTCGAACGCCCGCGCGGCGATGTTCTGCCCGCTGAGTCCTTTGGCGCTGTCAAAGCGGAAATCACCCTTGAGTTGGGTCAGCTCCAGCTTCGGCTCGGCGAGTTTCAGGCGCGCATTGGCGGTTTTGAAGTCGACCAGAATCTTCGGCAGGTCGCCGCCCTTGTCCAGCGGGATGTCCAGTTTGAGCTTGCCTTGCAGATCACCCGCCCCTTCCCATCCGGCAAAGGTCTCACCGGTGCCGATCGGCGCTTCCTGAAGAATCTTCAAGCCATCCCCCAACCCACCGGCAAAGGCGCCATCGAGGAACATATGCGTATGTTGTCCGGCCGGCACATGGGGAATATTGACGAAGACATCGCTGACTTGAGTGTCAAGCAACTGGCCCTTGTCGGCCACGATCCGCACACCACTGTCTTCGATGAACACGTCGCCACTGACCTTGCTCACGTGCGGCCAGCCCGGCTGGAACGCCAGTTCAGCGTCGTGCACTTTGAAGAACAGACTGATGCTGCGATCGGCCTCCCCGGCATTTTTGCTCAGCGAACCCTGATACTGAAAGAAACCCTGATCGACTGCACCTTTGAGGATGGCCGTACGCAGCCACTCGTCGAGCGCCGGGCTGAGCACTTGAGGCAGGTACTTGGCCGTGTAGCGACCGTCGCCATCGACCAGACCGACCCGCAGGTCCATGTAGTCTTCCTGGCTATGGTCGAAATGCAGGCGTATCAGGAAATCGCCGGCAATCTTGCCTTCCTCGCCAAGCACCTTCAGGTACGGAGCGATCAGGGTGAAGCCGTCTTTGTCGAGCTTCCAGGTCAGCCGCGCATTGGCCTGAATGTACTGCCATGGCTTGGCGAAAATCGGGTCGAGGTGCAGGACAAAATCCTTGCTGTCCATGCGCAACTCGCCACCGTCCAGGTTACCGCTGAGGCTACCACTGACGTTTCGTGCTGCCGGAGCGCCGTGATAGGCATCGAAACCAACATTGTCCAGATTGCTGGCGAAACTGAATTTGTTGCCATCGGTGGCATTGGGGCGAAAATCCAGCAACACGTTACGCAGGCCACCGGTGACTTTCAGATGATCGACGGCCGTGGCGAAACCTTGCGGCAACGGCCCCAACGCATTGAGCAACGGAGTGATCGGAGTCAGATCGAGACGATCCGCCTGCAAGTGCCAGAGCTCGTCCACCTTGTCGGTCGCGCGCGTCTGCTTCAGTTGGACATGAGACTCCCAACGGTTTTCGCCAAAACTCATCGCCAGTGAATCAAGGGTAATGGTGGCACCCTCATCACTGTTCTCGTAGTAGGCGTTAAGCGCCAGATTATTGATCTGGATCGGCTTGCGATCGGCATAGGCGCCGGTCAGTTGCGGAGCATTCAAGCGTAACGCGGCACTCTGCAGCGTGCCCTTGGCCCAATTGACCCAAAGTTCGCCACCGGCTTTGATTTCGGAAAAATTCCACTGCTGGGTCAGACGTTCTGGCAGCCACTTCGACCAGTCGCTTTGCGGCAGGCTGGCATAACCGTCCACCACACTGTCCTGCCATTGCTCCGGGCGAATCCGCGTGCGCAGGCTCAGTGCAACGGGCTGGCCATCCGGCAAGGTCAAACGCGCATCGAGCCGTTGACGGCTGGCGCCGGTTTTCAGATTGAGGCCGACATAGGTGAGGGTGAGCGGCGCGTGATCCAGCGGTTGCAAAGTTACCTGACTGTCGAGCAACGACAGTTGCTGAATCATTTGCGAACGATTGAACAGTTGCTGCGGGTCGAGCGGCTGATCGTGCTGCACCGGCAGACCTTCCAGCGCCCAACTGCCGTCCTCGGCTTCCTTGAGGCTGATTTTCAGGCCGTTGAGTTCAAGATGGGCAATGCGCACTTCGCGCGCCAACAAGCTGGCCCAAAGATCCGGTACCGCGCGCACTCGATCCAGACGCAACGCATTGGCGCCAGCGCCGACCATCACATCATGGGCCAGCAGGATCGGCGCAAAACCGCTCCAGTTGCCTTCAAGTTCGCCGATCTGCAACGGCATGCCGAGGGCGGCACTCGCTTTGTCTTCGATGTCGGCGCGATATTCGGCCACCAGCGGGGTCAGCTCACGACCGAGACTGACGTACAACGCCATCAACACCAGAACCAACGCGCACAGGCCCAGCCCCCAGCGGGTGAGTGTGGCCAGAATGCGTGTCAGACGCTCCATGTCAGTTGGCTCCCATGGCAAAAATACTGCGAAAAGCTGAGGCCAGCCGCGGTGGAATAAAAGTGACGCAGGGGATCAGAGCAGCACCACGTCATATTGTTCCTGGGAATACATGGTTTCCACCTGGAAGCGTATGGTGCGACCGATAAACCCTTCAAGCTCGGCGACGTTACCGGATTCTTCGTCAAGCAAGCGATCCACCACTTTCTGGTTCGCCAACACCCGATAACCCTCGGCCTGATAGGCGCGCGCTTCACGGAGGATCTCGCGGAAGATCTCGTAACAGATGGTTTCCGCAGTCTTGAGTTTGCCACGCCCCTGACAACTGCTGCACGGCTCGCACAGCACCTGTTCGAGACTTTCGCGGGTACGCTTGCGGGTCATCTGCACCAGGCCCAACTCGGTGATGCCGATGATGTTGGTCTTGGCGTGATCACGCTCCAGCTGTTTTTCCAGGGTGCGCAACACTTGGCGTTGATGCTCTTCATCTTCCATGTCGATGAAGTCGATGATGATGATCCCGCCCAGGTTGCGCAGGCGCATTTGCCGGGCAATCGCGGTGGCCGCTTCGAGATTGGTCTTGAAGATGGTTTCTTCGAGGTTGCGATGGCCGACGAAAGCTCCGGTGTTCACGTCGATGGTGGTCATGGCTTCCGCCGGATCCACCACCAGATAGCCACCGGATTTCAGCGGCACCTTGCGTTCGAGGGCTTTCTGGATTTCGTCTTCGACACCATAGAGGTCGAAAATCGGTCGTTCACCCGGGTAGTGTTCCAGACGATCGGCGATTTCCGGCATCAGTTCGGCGACGAACTGCGTGGTTTTCTGGAAGGTTTCCCGGGAATCGATGCGAATCTTCTCGATCTTCGGGTTGACCAGGTCACGCAGCGTACGCAGCGCCAGACCGAGGTCCTCGTAAATCACGCTAGGCGCGGAGATGGTTTTGATCTGCTCGTTGATCTGGTCCCACAGGCGCCGCAGGTAACGGATGTCCATGAGGATTTCATCGGCGCCAGCGCCTTCGGCGGCGGTGCGCAGAATGAAACCACCGGCCTCCTTGATGCCTTCTTTGGCCACGCAATCGCTGACCACCTGCTTGAGGCGTTCGCGCTCGGCTTCGTCTTCGATCTTCAACGAGATGCCGACGTGGGCGGTGCGCGGCATGTACACCAGATAACGCGAAGGTATCGACAGCTGCGTGGTCAAGCGCGCGCCTTTGGAACCAATCGGGTCCTTGGTGACTTGCACCACCAGGCTTTGACCTTCGTGCACCAGCGCGCTGATACTTTCGACCGCAGGACCTTCACGTAGAGAGATTTCGGCGGCGTGAATGAATGCCGCGCGGTCCAGGCCGATGTCGACAAACGCTGCCTGCATACCCGGCAGCACGCGGACGATCTTGCCTTTATAGATGTTGCCGACAATCCCGCGCTTTTGTGTGCGCTCAACGTGGACTTCTTGCAGCACACCGTTTTCGACCACCGCCACGCGCGACTCCATCGGCGTGATGTTGATCAGAATCTCTTCACTCATGGCAGGATCTCGTTCAGGCGTGTTCACGATAATGGCCGCATCTGGATTCGTACGACGCTTATTGCGCGTTCAGGTTTTGCCAACAGGGTATGCCGAAATGGCCTAACAGTTCTGCGGTTTCGCAAATCGGCAACCCGACCACCGCCGAGTAACTGCCATTAAGGCCCGCGACAAACACCGCGCCGAGCCCCTGAATGCCATAACCACCGGCCTTGTCCCGTGGCTCGCCACAGGCCCAGTAAGCGGCCGCTTCCTCAATGCTGATCGCGCGAAACCGCACCAGACTGCGCACCACCCGCGACTCGCAGCGCTCGTCTTCAAGCACGGCGATGGCGGTCAGCACTTCATGCTCCTTGCCGGACAACATCATCAGCATGGCGCATGCATCGGCTTCGTCCACCGGTTTGCCCAGAATTTTGCCGTCCAGCACCACGGCAGTGTCAGCACCCAGCACGCAGAATGGCTGAGTGGACACGACCGTGCGGCGTCCGGCCTCGGCTTTGCCGCGCGCCAAGCGATCGACATAGGCCGAGGGCGACTCTTCGGGTGATGGGGTTTCGTCGATATCCGCACTGATGGCGGAGAACGGAACGCCGATCTGCGTGAGCAATTCACGCCGACGCGGCGATCCGGAGGCGAGGTAAAGCGGCTTCATCAAAACATCTCCCTGTTCAGTGCCCAACTTCACCGGTTCAATTGATTTTGTAGCGTCGGCGCAATCCGCGTAGGGCAAAGCTGACCCAAGGCCAGAGCAAGGCGCTGACCAGCGCCGGAAGTACCAGCGCCAAGGTTGGTTGACGGTTACCGGTCAAGGCACTGAGCCACAGTTGCACCAGTTGCGCGAGGCCGAAGATCACCAGAATCACCAGGCATTGTTGCCACATCGGGAACATCCGCAGGCGTTGTTGCAATGACAATACGAGGAAGGTGATCAGTGTCAGGATCAGCGCGTTCTGACCGAGCAGATCGCCCTGCAGCACGTCTTCGGCCAGGCCCAGGCAAAACGCCGTGACCATGCCCACTGTGTGCGGCATATACAAAGCCCAGAATGTCAGGAGCAAGGCCAGCCATAGCGGGCGCAGGATTTCCATGAAAATCGGCAATGGAGACACGCTCAGGAGTATGCCGACAACAAACGTCAGCCAGACAATCCAGCCGTTACGCGATGCGGTAGCCCCGACCATTATTCTTGTCTCCCGGTTGTCGCTGGTGCGTTGACTGGCGGTTTGGCCTCAGGTCGCGCAGCCGGCTGGGCAGCTGGAGGTTTGGCCGCCGCTGGCGTCGCTGCCGGTGGTTTGGCAGCCGCTGGCGGTTTGCTTGCCGCGGGTTTGGCCGGTGTGGCGCTAGCGGCGGCGGTCGGTGCGGCAGGCGTCGCGGGCGTCGTAGCCGCTGCGGCAGGCGGGGTCACGGTTTTCGGTACAGTGGCCGGAATAATCGGACCGCCGCCAAAGGCATCAAGATTTTCCTGCGCTTGCGCCGCATCGTTGGCACGTTCTTCGGCGGTGCGGTTGTCGCTGAACACCAGCAACATGTAACGGCTGCGATTCAGCGCGGCGGTCGGCACGGCGCGGACGATGGCGAACGGCTGACCGGAATCGTGGATCACTTCCTTCACGGTCGCGACCGGATAGCCTGCCGGGAAACGCTGGCCAAGGCCGGAACTGACCAACAGGTCGCCTTCCTTGATATCGGCAGTGTCGGCGACGTGGCGCAATTCCAGGCGTTCAGGGTTGCCGGTGCCGCTGGCAATGGCCCGCAGCCCGTTGCGATTGACCTGTACCGGAATGCTGTGTGTGCTGTCAGTGAGCAGCAAGACACGCGAGGTGTAAGGCATCAACTCGACCACCTGGCCCATCAGACCGCGCGCATCGAGCACCGGCTGACCGAGCACCACGCCGTCGCGCTCACCTTTATTGATGATGATGCGATGGGTGAACGGGTTGGGGTCCATACCGATCAACTCGGCCACTTCGACCTTTTCGTTGACCAGTGCAGAAGAATTGAGCAACTCGCGCAGCCGAACGTTCTGCTCGGTAAGGGCGGCAAGCTTTTGCATGCGGCCCTGCAACAGCAGGTTTTCGGTCTTGAGTTTTTCGTTTTCGGCGACAAGCTCGGTGCGGCTGCCGAACTGGCTGGCGACACCTTCCCACAAGCGACCCGGCAGGTCTGTGATCCAGTAGGCATCCATCAGCACCAGCGACGCTTGCTTGCGCGCAGGCTTGAGCAGGTCAAAGCGGGCATCGACCACCATCAGCGCGATCGATAGCACGGCCAGCACCAACAGGCGCACGCCCAACGAAGGGCCCTTGGCGAAAAGCGGTTTAATAAGCCGCTCCTCCCAGGCAAATGTTCTGTTTATTCATACGGCATCAAACCGGCCTGGATGAAGACTGACAGAAGATAAACGCCAACAGGCAGCACTGCAAAGTGCTGCCTGCGCGCTCACCCACGTATTGCACTCGGCGACTTATTCGCTCGAGAGCAGGTCCATGGTGTGCTTATCCATCATTTCCAATGCACGGCCACCGCCGCGAGCCACACAGGTCAGCGGATCTTCGGCAACTATCACTGGCAGACCGGTTTCCTGGGCCAGCAACTTGTCGAGATCACGCAGCAGCGCGCCACCACCGGTCAGCACCAGGCCACGCTCGGCGATGTCGGAAGCCAGTTCCGGCGGCGATTGCTCCAGAGCACTTTTCACAGCCTGAACGATGGTTGCCAGGGACTCTTGCAGAGCTTCCAGCACTTCGTTGGAGTTCAGGGTGAATGCGCGTGGAACGCCTTCGGCCAGGTTGCGACCGCGAACGTCGACTTCGCGAACTTCGCCGCCCGGGTAGGCCGTGCCGATTTCCTGTTTGATGCGCTCAGCGGTGGATTCACCGATCAGGCTGCCGTAGTTACGACGCACGTAAGTGATGATCGCTTCGTCAAAGCGGTCGCCGCCAACGCGGACGGATTCGGCATACACCACACCGTTCAGGGAGATCAGCGCGATTTCAGTGGTACCACCACCGATATCCACGACCATCGAACCGCGCGCTTCTTCGACCGGCAGGCCGGCACCGATCGCAGCGGCCATTGGCTCTTCGATCAGGAATACTTCACGGGCACCGGCACCAAGGGCCGATTCACGGATGGCGCGACGCTCAACCTGGGTGGATTTGCATGGAACGCAGATCAGCACACGAGGGCTAGGCTGCAGAAAGCTGTTTTCGTGAACCTTGTTAATAAAGTATTGCAGCATCTTTTCGCAGACGCTGAAGTCGGCGATCACGCCGTCTTTCATCGGACGAATGGCAGCAATGTTGCCCGGCGTACGGCCGAGCATGCGCTTGGCCTCGGTGCCGACAGCAACGACACTTTTCTGGTTACCGTGTGTCCGAATGGCCACAACCGATGGCTCATTCAGGACGATACCGCGCTCGCGCACGTAAATAAGGGTGTTGGCAGTGCCCAGGTCAATGGAAAGATCGCTGGAAAACATGCCACGCAGTTTCTTGAACATGGGAAAGGGACCCTAGGCAACGCGTGGGTAAAAAAGTGCGGCAAACTCTAACAACGACAGGGATTTTGGGCAAGGCGCCAATATGTTAAATTGGCCGCTTTTCTGTGCACCAAGCCCCACAATCGCGGCCTTATGACCGTAGAAGTGCGGTAGTGTTCCGACAATCTAACACACGGACGCCGTCCGTTCTGTTTTCCACAGGAGAATCCCGATGGCGCTAGAACGCTCCGACGTGGAAAAAATCGCTCATCTGGCCTGCCTTGGCCTCAATGATGCCGATCTTCCACACATTACTTCCGCTCTCAACAGCATTCTCGGTCTGGTCGACGAAATGCAGGCTGTTAATACCGACGGAATCGAGCCTCTGGCCCACCCGCTGGAAGCCAGTCAGCGCCTGCGCGCCGACGTTGTGACCGAGACCAATCACCGCGAGGCCTACCAGTCCATCGCACCAGCGGTCGAAAACGGCCTGTATCTGGTTCCGAAAGTCATCGACTAAAGGGAAAGAGCCTGCAATGCATCAAATGACTCTGGCCGAGATCGCCCGCGGTCTCGCCGATAAAAAGTTTTCCTCCGAAGAGCTGACCAAAGTCCTGCTGGCGCGCATCACCCAGCTCGATCCGCAGCTCAACAGTTTCATCAGCCTCACCGAAGAGCTGGCGCTCGAGCAGGCGAAAGCCGCCGATGCACGCCGCGCCAACGGTGAGAGCGGCGCCCTGCTCGGTGCGCCGATCGCTCACAAAGACCTGTTCTGCACCCAGGGCATTCGCACCAGCTGCGGCTCGAAGATGCTCGACAACTTCAAAGCCCCGTACGACGCCACCGTGGTCGCGAAGCTGGCGGCTGCCGGCGCGGTGACCCTGGGCAAGACCAACATGGACGAATTCGCCATGGGTTCGGCCAACGAGTCGAGCTGGTACGGCGCGGTGAAAAACCCGTGGAACCTGGAACACGTGCCGGGCGGTTCGTCCGGCGGTTCGGCGGCGGCAGTAGCCGCTCGTCTGTTGCCTGCGGCCACGGCCACCGACACTGGCGGTTCGATCCGTCAGCCGGCAGCCTTCACCAACCTCACCGGCCTGAAACCGACCTACGGTCGTGTTTCGCGCTGGGGCATGATCGCTTACGCCTCCAGCCTCGATCAGGGCGGGCCGTTGGCGCGCACCGCCGAAGACTGCGCAATTTTGTTGCAAGGTATGGCTGGCTTCGATCAGAACGACTCCACCAGCATCGATGAGCCGGTTCCGGATTACTCCGCCAGCCTGGGCGACTCGCTGCAAGGCCTGCGCATCGGCGTGCCGAAGGAATACTTCAGCGCCGGTCTCGACCCACGCATCGCCGAGCTGATCCAGAACAGCATTAAAGAGCTGCAGAAGCTCGGTGCGGTGATCAAGGAAATCAGCCTGCCGAACATGCAGCACGCAATTCCTGCGTACTACGTGATCGCCCCGGCAGAGGCTTCCTCGAACCTGTCGCGTTTCGACGGCGTGCGCTTCGGCCATCGCTGCGAGAACCCGGAAAACCTGATCGACCTGTACAAGCGTTCCCGTGGCGAAGGCTTCGGCGCGGAAGTGCAGCGCCGGATCATGGTCGGTGCCTACGCGCTGTCCGCCGGTTACTACGACGCCTACTACCTGAAAGCGCAGAAGATCCGTCGCCTGGTGAAGAACGACTTCATGGCTGCCTTTAATGAGGTCGACATCATCCTCGGCCCAACCACGCCGAACCCGGCCTGGAAACTCGGCGCCAAGAACAGCGACCCGGTCGCTGCCTATCTGGAAGACGTCTACACCATCACCGCCAACCTCGCGGGCCTGCCGGGCCTGTCGATGCCGGCCGGTTTTGTCGACGGTCTGCCGGTGGGCGTGCAGTTGCTCGCGCCGTATTTCCAGGAAGGTCGCCTGTTGAACGTTGCCCACCAGTATCAGCTCAACACTGACTGGCACACCCGCACCCCAACCGGCTTCTGAGGAGACACACATGCAATGGGAAGTCGTGATCGGGCTGGAGATTCACACTCAGCTCACTACCCGGTCGAAAATCTTTTCCGGTAGTTCCACCACATTCGGTTCCGAGCCGAACACCCAGGCCAGCCTGATCGATCTGGGCATGCCTGGCGTGTTGCCGGTGCTGAACCAGGAAGCGGTGCGCATGGCGGTGATGTTCGGTCTGGCGATTGACGCCGAGATCGGTCAGCACAACGTGTTCGCCCGTAAAAACTACTTCTACCCGGACCTGCCGAAGGGCTACCAGATCAGCCAGATGGAATTGCCGATCGTCGGCAAGGGCCACCTGGACATCGCCCTGGAAGACGGCACGGTCAAGCGTGTTGGCATCACCCGCGCGCACCTGGAAGAAGACGCCGGCAAGAGCCTGCACGAAGAATTCAACGGTGCCACCGGCATCGACCTGAACCGTGCCGGCACACCGCTGCTGGAAATCGTCTCCGAGCCGGACATGCGCAGCGCCAAGGAAGCCGTGGCTTACGTCAAGGCGATCCACGCACTGGTGCGTTACCTGGGTATTTGCGACGGCAACATGGCCGAAGGTTCGCTGCGTTGCGACTGCAACGTATCGGTACGCCCGAAAGGTCAGGTTGAGTTCGGCACGCGCTGCGAGATCAAGAACGTCAACTCGTTCCGCTTCATCGAGAAGGCAATCAACACCGAGATCCAGCGTCAGATCGAGCTGATCGAAGACGGCGGCAAAGTGATCCAGCAGACCCGTCTGTACGATCCAAACAAGGACGAGACCCGTCCGATGCGTTCGAAAGAGGAAGCCAACGACTACCGTTACTTCCCCGATCCGGACCTGCTGCCCGTAGTCATCGAAGAGTCGTTCCTCGGCGAGGTGCGCGCCACCCTGCCGGAACTGCCACCGCAGAAACGCGAGCGCTTCCAGAGCCAGTTCGGTCTGTCGGCCTACGACGCCAACGTGCTGGCCACCAGCCGTGAGCAAGCGGACTACTTCGAGAAAGTTGCAGCCATCGGCGGCGACGCGAAACTGGCGGCGAACTGGGTGATGGTCGAGTTGGGCAGCCTGCTCAACAAGCAAGGCGTGGACATCGACGAGTCGCCGGTTTCCGCTGAACTGCTGGGCGGCATGCTGCAGCGCATCAAGGACAACACCATCTCCGGCAAGATCGCCAAAGTGGTGTTCGAAGCGATGGCCAACGGTGAAGGCAGCGCGGACGAAATCATCGAGAAACGTGGCCTGAAACAGGTTACCGACAGCGGCGCGATCTCTGCAGTGCTGGACGAAATGCTCGCGGCCAACGCCGAGCAGGTTGAACAGTATCGTGCGGCGGATGAAGCCAAACGCGGCAAGATGTTCGGCTTCTTTGTCGGTCAGGCGATGAAAGCGTCGAAAGGCAAAGCCAACCCGCAGCAAGTGAACGAACTGCTGAAAAGCAAGCTCGAAGGCTGATGAAAATGGAGCCAGACAAACAGCCTGGCTCCATCCCCTGTAGGAGTGAGCCTGCTCGCGATAGCGATTTGACAGTCACTTTTCCGGTGTCTGACATTGCGCTATCGGCCAGTACCGATATCATCGACCCGCACGGTTACGACCAGACCGGTGTCGCCTCTTATTACGGTGCCAAGCACCACGGTAAACGGACCGCCAGTGGCGAGCCGTTCAACCAGAATTCCCTGACCGCCGCCCACCGCCAGCTACCCTTTGGCACACGGGTGAAGGTCACCAACCTGAAAAACGATGAATCCGTTGTGGTCCGCATCAACGACCGTGGCCCGCATACCCGTGGACGCCTGATCGATGTGTCCCGCGAGGCCGCCGAACAACTCGGCATGCTGCGCAGCGGCACCGCGCGGGTTCGCGTGCAGGCCCTCG
Organism: Pseudomonas sp. P4_D7; assembly: GCF_056401755.1. NCBI lineage: Bacteria > Pseudomonadati > Pseudomonadota > Gammaproteobacteria > Pseudomonadales > Pseudomonadaceae > Pseudomonas > Pseudomonas sp. P4_D7. The sequence goes on from NZ_JBFUIR010000038.1 coordinate 46,253, forward strand.
ACGACTGATGGAGCGCTGACCATTTTCGGATTAGCCGATTTACCCCTGATCAGCGTGATCGAACTGCTCGCTGGCCTGTGCCTGCTGATCTTCGGCGCCGAACTGATGGTGCGCGCAGCGGTACGTCTGGCAGCACGCCTGCATGTGCGACCGCTGATCATCGGCCTGACCATCGTCGCCCTCGGCAGCAGCGCACCGCAAATGGCCGTGAGCCTGCAAGCGGCGCTGGCGCATAACCCGGACATCGCCGTCGGCAGTGTGGTCGGCAGCAGCATCTTCAACATCCTTGTCACCCTCGGGCTTTCCGCGCTGATCATTCCTCTGCGCGTCTCGCGGCAACTGGTGCGCCTGGATATTCCGCTGATGATCGGTGCCAGCCTGCTGGTATTCGTGCTGGCATGGAATGAAGAGATCGGGCGCTTCGACGGCATCCTGTTGTTGGCGGCTTTGGCGCTGTATCTCGGTTTACTGCTGCGCCAGTCACGGCATTCGACGCGACCGCATTCGGAACATCCTGAAACGGCGCATGCCTCGTGGTTCAGCAGCCTGTTGATGATCGTTATCGGTCTGGCGATGCTGGTGTTTGCCGGGCATCTGCTGCTGGGCGCCGCTGTCGTGGTGGCCACCGACCTGGGATTCTCCGAGCGAGTGATTGGCCTGACTGTGGTCGCCGTCGGCACGTCGCTGCCGGAACTGGCTACGTCATTGATCGCAGCCTTGCGCGGACAACGCGACATCGCCGTCGGCAACGTGATCGGCGCCAACCTGTTCAACCTGCTCGGGGTGCTCGGCCTGACCGCATTGATCGCACCGACGCCGCTGTCGGTGTCCCCGAACGCGCTGGATTTCGACCTGCCGGTGATGCTCGGCGTCGCCGCACTGTGCCTGCCGGTGTTCTATTCCGGCTACCGCGTGACGCGCGCCGAAGGTTTGCTGTTGCTCGGTTTGTACCTGGCGTACGGGCTGCACGTGGTGTCGTTCACCACCGGCATGCCGCTGGCCGGCAAGCTTGAGCGGCTGATGCTGTTTTATGTCTTGCCGACGCTGTTGACGTTTCTGCTGTTCACGTCGATCCGCGCCTGGCGCCGCCAACACCACAAGAGGGATATGCCATGACCGAATCGAAGAAGTCCGGGGTTGAAGTCCGCCGCCAGGTAATGGGCGATGCGTTTGTTGATCGCGCGCTGGGCAACGCCACCGAGTTCACCCAGCCGTTGCAGGATTTCGTCAATGAACATGCCTGGGGTGGCGTGTGGAATCGCGAAGGCCTGCCGCTGAAAACCCGCAGTTTGATCACACTCGCGGCGTTGACGGCGTTGAAGTGCCCGCAAGAGTTGAAAGGCCACGTGCGCGGCGCGCTGAACAATGGCTGCACGGTCGACGAGATTCGTGAGGCGCTGCTGCATTGCGCAGTGTATGCCGGCGTGCCGGCGGCGATCGATGCGTTTCGTGCAGCTCAGGAAGTGATCGATACCTACCAGAAGCCTGTGTGATTGAACTGACGCCTTCGCGAGCAAGCTCGCTCCCACATTGGAATGCATTTCAAATGTGGGAGCGAGCTTGCTCGCGAAGAGGCCCGGGAGAGCAACCCAAGATTCAGGCTAGATCCACCCACCCCATTGCAAAACAAAGATCCCGATATTGGTGGTAATCGCCGCCATCAACGTGGTCAACACAATGATCGCCGCCGCCAGCTCATGATTGCCCTGCGCCGCCCGGGCCATGACAAAACTCGCCGCCGCCGTCGGGCTGCCGAAGTACAGAAACAGAATCCCCAGCTCCGCCCCGCGAAAGCCCCACAACCACGCCCCCAGCGTCGCCAGCACCGGTAGACCGATCATCTTCACCAGGCTGGAACTGAGCGCCATGCTACCGCTCTTGCGCAATGCCGCCAGCGACAACGTGCCGCCAATGCAGATCAGCGCCAATGGCAAGGTGGTCTGCGCCAGATACTGACCTGAGGTCTCCAGCCAGCCCGGCAAACCGATCTTGAAATAGGCAAAAGGCGCGGCGGCAATCACGCTGATGATCAGCGGATTGCTGAACACGCTTTTGCAGATGCTCCACGGATCGGACTTGATCACCGGGCTGTATACCGCCAGGACAATGGTCGACAGGGTGTTGTAGAAAAGGATCACCAGCGCCGCGAGAATCGCCCCGAGGGAAATCCCGTAATCGCCGTACATGCTCGCCGCCAGTGCCAGACCGATCACACCGTTATTGCCGCGAAACGCGCCTTGGGTGTAGATACCGCGATCTTCACGCGGGCATTTGAAAATCGCCCAGCCCCAGGCCAGGGCAAAACTCACCAGCGTGGCGAGAGAAAAGTAGATCAGCAGGGACGGTTGCAACGCGGCGTGCAGGTCGGCATGCAGAATGCCGAGGAACAGCAGCGCCGGCATGGTGACGTTGAACACCAGCGACGAGGCCGTGTGGATGAAGTTGTCGTTGATCCAGTCGATGCGCTTGAGCAGCACACCGAGAAACAGCATGGCAAACACCGGCGCGGTGATGTTCAGGGTTTCGAGGAAGATTGCCAGCATGCCGGGGAGCCTTGGGTGAGCGTCGTTAGGGGGCTAATGATAAGCCAAAAGCTTGAAAAGCCCCTCACCCTAACCCTCTCCCCGAGGGAGAGGGGACTGACCGAGGTGTCTTGTGTCATACATCGACCTGCAAGACCGAGTCGATTATGGATTCGGCAAAGCACTTTCAGGTAGATGTACTTCTTAAATATTCCCGGATCGGCCCCCTCTCCCTCCGGGAGAGGGCTGGGGTGAGGGTAGCTTTGCCCTCCCCCCAAACCATCAAGTAATCGGCGCCGGATTGAACAACGTAATGTCGTTATGCAGCTTGTGCTTCTCCGCCCACGTCTGCTGCTTGCCGCTCGCCACATCCAGGTAATAGTGAAACAACTCCCAACCCAACTCCTCGATGGTCGCCCGCCCGGTAGCAATTCGCCCGGCGTCGATATCGATCAAATCAGGCCAACGCTGCGCCAGCTCCGTACGCGTAGAGACCTTCACCACTGGCGCCATCGCCAACCCATACGGCGTACCCCGCCCGGTGGTGAACACATGCAGGTTCATCCCCGCCGCCAACTGCAACGTCCCACAAACAAAATCACTGGCCGGCGTCGCGCAGAAAATCAGCCCCTTCTGCTTGAACCGCTCGCCCGGGCCGAGTACGCCATTAATCGCACTGCTACCGGACTTGACGATCGACCCCAGCGACTTCTCGACAATGTTCGACAGCCCGCCCTTCTTGTTGCCGGGCGTGGTATTGGCGCTACGATCCGCTTCACCCTTGGCCAGGTATCGGTCGTACCAGTCCATCTCGCGCACCAGTTCCTCGGCGACGGTTTTGCTTTCGGCGCGCGATGTCAGCAGGTAAATCGCATCGCGCACTTCGGTGACTTCGGAAAACATCACCGTCGCCCCTGCCCGCAACAGCAAATCCGAGGCGTAGCCCAGCGCCGGGTTGGCGGTGATTCCGGAAAACGCATCGCTGCCGCCGCACTGCATACCCAGGATCAACTCGGAGGCCGGCACGGTTTCGCGGCGGCGCTGGTCGAGCTTCTTCAAACGGACTTCGGCCAGCGCCATGATCTGCTCGATCATCTCGGTGAAACCGTGACTGGAATCCTGCAAGCGATACAGCCATGGATCGCTGAGATCCACCGAAGCATCGTCCTCGTGCATGACCTGCCCGGCCTGCAACTTCTCGCAGCCCAGACTGATCACCAGCGCTTCACCACCGAGGTTCGGGTTGCGCGCCAGGTTGCGCACGGTACGAATCGGGATGTAGGCGTCAGTGGCAGTGATCGCCACGCCGCAGCCATAACTGTGAGTCAGCGCCACCACGTCATCGACATGCGGGTACTTCGGCAGCAGTTCTTCCTTGATGCGTTTCACCGCGTGATCGAGCACGCCGGTGACGCACTGCACCGTGGTGGTAATGCCGAGAATATTGCGCGTGCCGACGGTACCGTCAGCGTTGCGATAACCCTCGAACGTGAAGCCTTCCAGCGGTGCCTGCGCGTCCGGCACCTCGGTGGACAGCGGCAGGCTGTCCAGCGGCGGCGCGGTCGGCATGCGCAGTTGATCTTCCTTGACCCAACTGCCACGGCGAATCGGCTGCAACGCGTAGCCAATCACCTGACCGTAGCGAATCACCTGGCCGCCCTCGGGAATATCTTCGAGGGTGACCTTGTGGCTCTGCGGCACAAATTCCAGCGTCACCAGGCCATCGGCAAACTCAGTGCCGGCCGGTGCGCCCTGGTCGTTGACCACAACCACCACATTGTCCCGCTCGTGCAGGCGGATGTGGCGCGGCGAGTCGGAATGTTCAATCAACTGCATGACGCCGCTCCTCAGGAATGCGCTTGAGACAATTTACCGGTGGCTTCAGTACCGCCATTGGTTGGCGGCTCTTTGAGGACCACGCGTTTGATCGGGCCAACGATGACCAGGTAGCTGAACACCGCCACCAGTGCGTTGGCACCGACAAACACCAGCGCCCATTTGAACGAGCCAGTGGAGCTGATGATGTAGCCAATCACGATCGGCGTGGTAATCGAAGCGATGTTGCCGAAAGTGTTGAACAGGCCACCGCTCAGGCCGGCGATCTGTTTTGGCGAAGTGTCGGAGACCACTGCCCAACCGAGTGCGCCAACGCCTTTGCCGAAGAAGGCCAGAGCCATGAAGCCAACCACCATCCATTCCACATCAACATAGTTGCAGGCGACGATACTGCTGGAAACCAGCAGGCCAGCGATGATCGGTGCCTTGCGGGCGAAGGTCAGCGAGTGGCCTTTGCGCAGCAGGTAATCGGAAATTACCCCGCCGAGCACGCCGCCGATAAAGCCGCAGATGGCCGGCAACGAGGCGATGAAACCGGCCTTGAGAATGGTCATGCCACGCTCTTGCACCAGGTACACCGGAAACCAGGTCAGAAAGAAATAGGTGATGCCGTTGATGCAGTATTGACCCAGATACACACCGAGCATCATGCGGTTGGTCAGCAACTGACGGATGTAATCCCATTTCGGACCATCGGCTTTTTTGCCTTGCTTGACGTCCATGTCGACCATGCCGCCGTTGTCGGCAATGAACTGCACTTCCGCTTCGTTGGCCAGCGGGTGTTGACGCGGGCTGTGGATAACCTTCAGCCAGATGCCAGAGAAGACGATGCCGAACACGCCCATGACGATAAACACGTGTTCCCAGCCGAAGGAGTAAACGATCCAGCCCATGAGCGGAGCGAACAACACGGTGGCAAAGTATTGCGCCGAGTTGAAGATCGCCGAAGCCGTACCGCGCTCGGCGGTCGGGAACCATGCCGCCACGATGCGCGCATTACCGGGGAACGACGGCGCTTCAGCCAGACCGACCAGAAAGCGCAGCATGAACAGCGCAACGATCGCCGTGGACATGCCGAACTCACCGACAAAGCCTTGCAGCACGGTGAACAGCGACCAGGTGAAAATGCTCAGGGCATAGACTTTTTTCGAGCCGAAGCGATCGAGCAGCCAGCCACCGGGGATTTGCCCGGCCACGTAGGCCCAACCGAATGCGGAGAAGATATAGCCGAGGGTAACCGCGTCAATGCCCAGATCTTTTTGCAGGCTGGAGCCGGCGATGGCGATCGTGGCGCGGTCGGCGTAGTTGATCGTGGTCACCAGAAACAGCATGAGCAGGATCAAATAGCGGACGTGAGTCGGCTTGGACGATTGCATGTAGATGTACTCCCACTGATTATTTTTATGCGCGGGTGAATCTTCTTTGGTCTTCCCTGTAGGAGCTGCCGAAGGCTGCTCCTACAGGGGTATTGCCTTATCAGGAACCGATGTAACTGGTCTTCACGACCGTGTAGAACTCTTGCGCATAACGGCCTTGCTCACGTGAGCCATAGGATGAACCTTTACGGCCACCGAACGGAACGTGGTAATCGACGCCAGCGGTCGGCAAATTGACCATCACCATCCCGGCCTGCGAGTGACGCTTGAAGTGGTTGGCGTACTTCAGCGAGGTGGTCGCAATACCCGCCGACAGACCGAACTCGGTGTCGTTGGCCATCGCCAGCGCCGCGTCGTAATCAGCCACGCGAACGATGTTGGCCACCGGGCCAAAGATTTCTTCGCGGCTGATGCGCATCGACGCTTCACTGTCGGCAAACAGCGTTGGCGCGAGGAAGTAGCCTTCGGTGTCGCAGGTCACCAGACCGCCGCCGCTGACCAGACGCGCACCTTCGGACTGGCCGATGTCGATGTACTTCATGTCCTGTTCCAGCTGCGCTTGCGAAACCACTGGACCAATATCGGTACCGGATTTCAGCGCGTGGCCGACCTTGATCGACTTCATGCGCTCGGCCATGGCTTCAACGAACTTGTCGTGAATCCCGGCAGTGACGATCAAGCGGCTGGAAGCCGTGCAACGCTGACCGGTGGAGTAGAACGCGCTCTGCACCGACAGCTCGACCGCTTGTTTGAGGTCGGCGTCGTCGAGAATGATCTGCGGGTTCTTGCCGCCCATTTCCAGCTGCACTTTCGCCTGACGCGACACGCAGTTAACGGCGATCTGACGACCCACGCCGACAGAACCGGTGAAGCTGATGCCGTCGACTTTCGGGCTCTGCACCAACGCATCGCCAACCACGCGACCGCTGCCCATCACTAGGTTGAACACGCCAGCCGGGAAGCCGGCGCGGGAGATGATTTCCGCCAATGCCCAGGCACAACCCGGTACCAGATCGGCCGGCTTCAACACCACGCAGTTGCCGTAGGCCAGGGCCGGGGCGATTTTCCACGCAGGAATCGCGATCGGGAAGTTCCACGGGGTGATCAGACCGACCACGCCCAGCGCTTCGCGAGTCACTTCAACGTTGACGCCCGGGCGCACCGACGGCACGTAGTCGCCGGACAAGCGCAGGCATTCACCGGCGAAGAATTTGAAGATGTTGCCGGCGCGGGTCACTTCACCGATGGCTTCAGGCAGGGTCTTGCCCTCTTCCCGGGCCAGCAGGGTGCCGAGCTCTTCGCGACGGGCGAGAATTTCGCTGCCGACTTTATCCAGCGAATCGTGGCGGGCCTGAATGCCCGAAGTCGAGTACGCCGGGAACGCGGCGCGGGCGGCGTCGATGGCGGCGTGAACCTGAGTCAGATCAGCCTTGGCGTAGTCGCCGATGGTGTCACTCAGTTCCGAAGGGTTGATGTTGGCCGAGTAGTCGGCACCGGCAATCCATTCACCGTTGATGTAGTTGTCGTAGCGTTTTGCAGTTGTCACAGGGGCAGCCCTCACATCTCAAAGCCTTCACGCAAAAAGCCGCTGATTGCTCAGCGGCCTCGCTTTTATCGGGTGTTACTGCGCACCTTGCTTGTCGATCAGCGCGGCGAGCATTTCGTACTCTTCGCCAGTCAGATCGGTCAGCGGCGCCCGCACCGGGCCTGCGTCATAGCCGGCGATTTTCGCGCCTGCCTTGACGATGCTCACGGCGTAACCGGCCTTGCGGTTGCGGATGTCGAGGTAAGGCAGGAAGAAGTCGTCGATGATCTTACCGACAGTGGCGTGATCTTCACGGGCGATCGCGTGGTAGAAGTCCATCGCGGTTTTCGGGATGAAGTTGAACACCGCCGAGGAGTAAACCGGCACGCCCAGCGCCTTGTAGGCAGCGGCGTAGACTTCGGCGGTCGGCAGACCACCCAGGTAGCTGAAGCGATCACCGAGGCGGCGACGGATCGACACCATCAACTCGATATCACCCAGGCCGTCCTTGTAGCCGATCAGGTTCGGGCAGCGCTCGGCCAGACGTTCCAGCAGCGGCGCGTTGAGGCGGCAAACGTTGCGGTTGTAGACGACCACGCCGATGTTGACCGATTTACACACGGCTTCAACGTGAGCAGCAACACCGTCCTGGCTGGCTTCGGTCAGGTAGTGCGGCAGCAGCAACAGGCCTTTGGCGCCCAGACGCTCGGCTTCCTGAGCGTATTCGATGGCCTGACGGGTCGAACCACCGACACCGGCGAGGATCGGCACGCTGGTTTCGCAAGTGTCGACGGCAGTCTTGATGATTTCCGAGTATTCGCTGGCGGCCAGGGAGAAGAACTCACCGGTGCCGCCGGCGGCGAACAAGGCTGAAGCGCCATACGGAGCCAGCCATTCCAGGCGTTTGATGTAGCCCGCGCGGTTGAAATCGCCCTGCGCGTTGAAATCGGTCACCGGGAAGGACAGCAGGCCGGCAGAGAGGATGGACTTCAGTTCTTGTGGATTCATTATTCGAACACCCTGGTAGCAACGTTTTTTGTGATTGGTCCGTTCAGCCTTCGCTGAAGTTGTAGGTCATCGTACAACTTAAAAGATAACCGTCAACTGCATTTCATCGTTGTGGGTGGTTTTTTGTCGGACAAAAGTGTTTAAGCCAAATGGCGAATCAGCGTAAAGGCCTGTTTTTACTGGGCTACATTGCAGAAATGTCTGGTCAAGATTCGTTTACTGAGCGCAGCTACCACGCCGGGTAAGGTGCGACGACTGCCACGAAGGATCGTGGCGGACCACCGAAGGAAACCGAAATGTCCACGAATTACGCTGCCCCGACCCTTTCGCAAATCGCCGCATCGTCCTCCGACATCCTCACGCTTCAGCTATCGACACTGCCCGATGTGTTGACCGCACTCGTCCCGGATTCCAGCGACTTCCCGGCGAACTGGAGCGTTTACCCGATTCTCGGCGACGACCCGCAAGAGCCGGAATGGGCAGGCGAAGAAGTGAACACCGGCACTTGGGACGATGCTGAAGACGAGATGGAAAAACTGACGGGGATCGAGTTGCAGTTGCCTAAAGAAGTGCTCCGTCCGTACCTGAACAGGGAGATTGAACTGCGCTACAAGTTTTGCGATGAGTCGAGTATGGAGCCGTTTTCGGAGGTGTTGAGGTTGCGGATTGAGGGCTGAACCTTGTCGTGCGGGAGCGGTTACCGTTCGTCGGAACTGGTATTTCTTACAGGTGTGTAAGAGGGCTTCGCGCTTCTTAAATAGAAGCGCGCGGGTGACATCAATGCGCCGGCGCCTTCGATAACCTAAAGCTCAATAGACGGATCTTGACCATGAACGCACAAACTCAAACCTTGCCAGCCCCGACTCTCAAGCAAGCCGAAAACGGCACAGTCCGCATTAGCCAACTTTCCGACCCGACAGATGCCGAAGTACCTAACGGCCATGGCGCGTTGGCAGGAGACCAAATCGAGTTGTTCCTCAAGAGAACTCAAGGGACTTCCTGGACTAGCGGAGCAATCGCTATTACTCATCAACATGTCGGGAAGCCCATTGCGTTTGCGATCCCGAAGAGTGCGTTTGCAGTAGGTGCGGTAGCGGGTGAACAAGCCACCTTAACGTACAAAATCACCAAACCGTCTGGTATTGAAGTGATCTCTTCTCAAGCCAAATTCAAACTGGAGCCTTAACCCTCAGCCCCGCTGCGCCTGCGCCTCTTCATGAGCCTGGCGCAGTCTTTCACGGCTGTTGGTCAGGTGCAGACGCATCGCCGCACGCGCTGCATCGGAATCCTGACGGGCAATCGCGTCGTAGATTTCTTCGTGCTCACGGCTCAGGCGGCTCATGTAGTGCTGCTGATCATCATGGGCCAGGCGTGCCGAATTCAGCCGCGTACGCGGAATGATGCTGGTGCCCAGGTGGGTCATGATGTCGGTGAAGTAACGGTTGCCGGTGGACAGCGCGATTTCCAGATGGAAGGCAAAGTCCGAAGCAACAGCATCACTGGCATGGGCAGCGCTTTCGTTGAGCGCATCAAGGGCGGCGCGCATGGTCGCCAGTTGCTCGGCGCTGCGACGTTGCGCGGCAAGGCCGGCAGATTCGACTTCGAGGCTGATGCGCAATTCGAGAATCGCCAGAACATCACGCAGGGTGACGACAGTGGCCGGGTCGATGCGGAAACCACTCGGGCTTGGCGTGTCGAGCACAAACGTGCCGATGCCGTGGCGGGTCTCAACTTGACCGGCCGCCTGCAAACGGGAAATCGCCTCGCGCACCACGGTGCGGCTAACGCCATGGGCTTCCATGATCGCCGACTCGGTAGGCAGTTTGTCACCGCGCTTGAGCAGGCCATCGCGGATCTGCTCGCTCAGCACCGTCACCAGTTCCTGGGCCAGGCTGCGGCGCTTGCGCGGGAGACGCGGGGTGTCGATCAGGTTTTCCATGGTGTGCATCTTGTCTCGAAAATTCGGCTTGGGGCATGATAGCTCAAGCGGGTTGTACGATCACTGGCCTGTTCAAATCGCTTTATGTAGGAGTGAGCCTGCTCGCGATGACGTCCGCACATTCAGCATCAATGTGACTGACCCAACGCTATCGCGAGCAGGCTCACGCCTACAGGGGTTTAACGGTGATCAGGCGGTCACGGTCTGTTCAACCAAATGGCCGCTGTCGATCCGCACGTGCCGTGGATGGAAGCGTTTCAAGCTGCTGCGATGGCCAACGCTGACAATGCTCAGCCCCGGCAACTGATCGATCAGCGCCTGATAAAGCGTCGCTTCATCCTCTTCATCCATCGCCGAAGTCGCCTCATCCATGTACAGCCACTGCGGTGCGTAAAGCAACGCACGGGCGAAAGCCAGTCGTTGCTGCTCACCCGGCGAGAGCATGCGTTGCCAGTGATTGGCCTCGTCCAGTCGCCCAATCAGATGCGGCAAGCGGCAGGCTTCCAGCACTTGTGCATAACGCTCCGGCGCGTAACTGTCGCCCGGCTGTGGATAACTCAACGCCTCGCGCAGAGTGCCGATCGGCAGATACGGTTTCTGCGGCAGGAACAGATACCGCGCCGCCGGCAAACGAATATTGCCGTGCCCCGCGGGCCACAAATGCCCCATCGCCCGCAGCAACGTCGACTTGCCGCTGCCAGAACGGCCGCTGAGCATCACCCGCTCACCGGGTTCCACAGTCATGTCGGCACTGGTCAACAGATGGCGACCATCGGCCAGATCCAGACCGAGGTTGTGCACTTTCAATTCGCTGCCCTGATTCTGCACATCGATGGCCGGGGTGCGTTCTTCGTTGTTGCTCATCGCATTGCGGAAACTCAGCAACCGGTCACACGTAGCGCGCCACTCTGCCAGATCCTGATAAGCACTGATGAACCAGCTGAAGTTCTCTTGCACATTGCCGAAGGCCGAGTTGATTTGCATCAGCTCACCGAGTTCGATTTTGCCGCTGAAGTACCGTGGGGCCGCCACCATGAACGGAAAAATGATCGCGATCTGCCCATAACCCGAGGTAAAAAACGTCAGCCGCTTGGACACCCGCATGATGTCCCAGAAATTGTGCCAGACCAGCCCGAAACGGTTACTCAGGCGCCGGTTTTCATTCGGCTCGCCGTTGTACAAGGCGATACTCTCTGCATTCTCGCGAACCCGCACCATCGAGAAACGCAGGTCGGCTTCAAAACGTTGCTGGTTGTTGTTCAAACCGATCAGACGCCTGCCAATCAAATGCGTCAGCCAACTACCAATCACCGCGTACACCAATGCACACCAGAACATGTAACCGGGAACAGTGAAACCGAACACCTCAATGCTTCCGGAAACGCCCCACAGAATGATCGAGAACGACACCAGACTGACGACTGTGCGGATCAGCCCCAAGCCAAGGGCCAGTGTGTTGGCCGTGAATTTATTAAGGTCTTCGGAGATCCGCTGGTCGGGGTTATCGGTATAGCCACCCTGCTCCAGCTGGTAGTAGTTCTTGTGCTCCAGCCACCGGGTGAAATGCTTTTCGGTGAGCCAGGCACGCCAGCGGATGGTCAGCATTTGCGTCAGATACTGGCGATACACGGAGCCGAGAATCGCCACCGCCGCGATACCGCAGAAATACAGGATCAACTGCCAGAAGGCCGCCTCGTCCTTCTTCTGCAAGGCGTTGTAAAAATCCTTGTACCAACTGTTGAGCCACACCGCGATCCATACGCTGAACAGCGTAAGCGCGATCACGGCAATCAGCAGCGTCCAGGCCTTGCCCTTCTCTTCGCTGCGCCAGTAAGGCGTGATCATCGCCCAAACCTTGCGAAAAAACTGCCCGCGCACAGCATCGTTGACCGCGGAATATTCAGCGTTCTGATTCATGGATAAGGCTCGAAATAGGAAAGAACAGACACGCACCGATCATAGATGATCGGTGCGTTTTATCGCGAGGGCTGGCGATAGTCGTTCAGCGCAGGTTCAGCGACGAACCGGGCGCTTCTGCAGTTTGCGCTGCAGGGTGCGGCGGTGCATGCCCAAGGCGCGGGCAGTGGCGGAGATGTTGCCTTCGTGCTCGGTGAGCACGCGCTGGATGTGTTCCCACTGCAGGCGGTCGACCGACATCGGGTTTTCCGGCACCAGACTGTCGAGGTCGGCGTGTTCGGACAGCAGCGCGGCCAGCACGTCGTCGGCATCGGCGGGTTTGCACAGGTAATTGCAGGCGCCGCGCTTGATCGCTTCGACCGCGGTGGCAATGCTCGAGTAACCGGTGAGGATCACCACGCGCATTTCCGGGTCCAGCTCCAGCAGTTTGGGCAGCAGCACCAGGCCGGAGTCGCCGTCCATTTTCAGGTCGAGCGCTGCGTAATCAGGCAGGTCTGCCTGGGCGATGGTCAGGCCTTCTTCGGCAGAACCTGCGGTGCTGACGCGAAAGCCACGGCGAGCCATGGCACGGGCCATTACTCGGGTGAACGTTGCGTCGTCATCGACCAGCAGCAAATGCGGCAGCTCTTCGCCTTCGACTTGGATTTCGTCACTCATGTTGGTCTCCTCGGGCGCCGTGGGGCAGGCGCAGCTCGGTGAGCGTGCCGCCTTCCTCATGACTATAGAGTTTCACTGAGCCGCCGGCGCGTGTCACGCTGGCCTTGCTCAAAAACAGGCCCAGGCCGAAACCTTTGCCCTTGGTGGTAAAAAACGGTTTGCCGATCTGTTCGGCGATGGCCAGCGGCACACCGGCGCCGTGGTCACGAATGCTGATGGTCACGGTTTCCACGTCCCAGTCCAGGGTCACCTTGAGGTTTTCCGGGCAGGCGTCGGCGGCGTTGTTGAGCAGATTCAGCAAGGCCTGGGTCAGATCCGGCGGCGGCGCCATGCGCGGCACGGTGCCTTGGCCGAGACGGTGGAAGCGATAACTGGCCTCCGGACGCATCAGGTGCCAGCGGTTCAGCGCTTCGTCGAGCCAGTCGGTGACGTCCTGCATCTCGACAGCCAGACGCCGGTTGGCCTCGGCGGCCCGCACCAGTTGCTGCAAGGTCTCCTTGCAGAGTTTGACCTGATCCTGCAGCACCTTCAGATCATCCTGCAGCATCGGGTCGGGATGGTCCTGCTGCATTTCCTTGAGCAACACGCTCATGGTCGCCAACGGCGTGCCGAGTTCATGGGCAGCGCCAGCGGCCTGGGTGGCGACGGCGAGCAGTTGCTGATCGCGCAGGCCTTCTTCACGGCGAATCGCGCGTAATTCTTCCTGACGGCGCAGCTCCTCGGCCATGCGTGCGGCGAAGAAGGTGATCACCGCAGCGGCCAGCGCAAAGCTCAGCCACATGCCGTAGATCTGCAGGTTCTCGCGGGCCACCGGCAGGGTTTCCAGCGGATAGAAACGCGTCAGCATCACGGTGTACAGCGCCAATGCGATACCGGAGAGAACTACCGAATAACGCCACGGCAGCGTCACGGCAGCGATGGTCAGCGGCACCAGGTAGTAGGAAACAAACGGGTTGGTCGAACCACCGGAGAAGTACAGCAGCGCACTGTGGATCACCAGATCACAGGCCAGTTGCAGCGCATATTCGAGTTCGGTCACCGGCCACGAAGTGCGCAAACGCACGGCAGTGAACACGCAAAGCAGCGTCGAGCAGCCAAGGGTCATCGCCAGTTGCACCCACGGCAACGGCAACAATTGCAGCCAGTAGGCCAGGCCAACGGAGCCAGCCTGCGCGGCGAGCACCAGGGTGCGGATGAAAGTCAGCCGCCAGAGGTTCTGGCGAGTGGCGGATGTCAGTTGTACGGGGGCGAGCATGAGCTCTCCTGATGAGCGCTCCAGGCGGATCGCACGGAGTATAACCAAGCCGCGCCCTTGAGAGGCGAAAGTGCGGCAAACGACCACATGGCGAAAATATTTGCGGCGGCTATAAGAACGCCTTCGCGAGCAGGCTCGCTCCCACAGGGGAACGCATTCAAAGGTGGGAGCGAGCCTGCTCGCGAAGGGCTGCGCAGCAGCCCCGGCCATCTGTATAGAAGTTGTAACTGGGCGAACCGGATCATAAAAGCTAGAGTCTGATGGTTTCACGCAGGCCCCCGAACCATCACCTGCGCCCTCATCAAGGAGCTTTCATGCACACATTTCGCCGCAGCGCCGCCCTTCTCGCCCTGACCGTCGGCAGCATCGCCAGCCTTCCGGCCCTGGCCGCCGATGAGCTGCACTACAACCAGATTTCCCTGCGCGCCGAAGTCAGCACGGAAGTCGCCCGCGACCTGATGATCGTCACCCTCTACACCGAAGAGCAAAACACCGACCCGGCCAAACTCGCCGCCGACGTCAGCACCACCATGAACAAGGCCTTGGCCCAGGCCAAGCAAGTCAAAGACATCACCCTGCGCCAGGGTAGCCGCAACAGTTACCCGATCTACGACACCAAAGGCCAGAAAATCACCGGCTGGCGTGAGCGCGCGGAACTGCGTCTGGAAAGCGCCGACTTCGCCGCCCTGTCCAAACTCACCGGCGAACTGCTGGGCGACCTGAAAATGGGCGGCATGGACTTCGCCATCGCCGACCCGACCCGCAAATCCAGTGAAGACCAGTTGCTCAAAGAAGCAGTGACCGCCTTCAAGGCCCGCGCCCAACTGGCCACCGACGCACTGGGCGGCAAGGGTTACAAAATCGTCAACCTGAACCTCAACAGCAACGGTTATCCACAACCGTACCTGCGCGCACCGATGATGATGAAAGCGGCGGCGATGGATTCGGCGCCAGTGACGCCGGAAGTTGAAGCGGGCACCAGCCAGGTGAGCATGACGGCAGATGGCTCGATTGAAGTGTTGATGCAGTGATTTGATTTGCGCTGAATGAAAAACCGCCGATCGGTGAATGATCGGCGGTTTTTTTGTGCCTGGGATTTGCTGTGGATGAACCACCGTCTTCGCGAGCAAGCTCGCTCCCACAGTTTGAAATGCATTCCACCTGTGGGAGCGAGCTTGCTCGCGAAGAACGATAACGCGGTCTCAGGTCTGTGGATCAACCCGATCCAGCGCCCGATTCACCGCCAGCTCGGCCAGCATGATGATCTGCTGAATCGCCAACGCCGTATTGCGCTCGGGCCGGCCCAGTTGATCGGCAAAGTTACCGGTTAACGTGTTCGCCGACGCCAGTGACTCACAGGCATGCGCCAGCAGGCTTTCGGTGTCGATGTTCGGCTGGATCAGGAACATCGTGCTGGGCTGCCGGGGTTTGACCGGGTCGGGGCTGAGGTAGAAATCCAGGGCGCGTTTGATGGCTTCGCGGGTTTTGATCTGGTCTTCGGCGCGGATGGCGTCTTCGAGTGGGGTATCGAGGGGTGGGTCAGGTATCAATTTATCCATGGAAAATTTCCTTATGAACTGACGCCATTCATTTCCGATCTCACTCGAGAAATGAGGTGGCAACTATGCACGGAGTGAGATTACCGGTAAGGAAACCAACCCGGCCGGACAAAAGTCCGCCCGTACATAGCCGCCATAAAAACTGCTGACAGCATGAGCTGGCGGCGATTATGGAGGGGCTTGTGCAGGTT
>NZ_JBFUIR010000039.1:0-2501 GCF_056401755.1 Pseudomonas sp. P4_D7
ATGACACACCGCTATCGCGAGCAGGCTCACTCCTACAGTGGTTTTCGGTGTTATGAAAATTGCGTTTCAAGCCTTATTGCCGCCCCTAAAGCCTTCGGGCACACTGCCCGCCGTTCGATTCCAACCCGGGAAAATCCCTCATGCACGCGATCATGCTCAAGGCCAAACTGCACCGCGCCGAAGTCACTCATGCGGTGCTCGATTACGAAGGTTCGTGCGCCATTGATGGCGAGTGGCTGGACTTGTCCGGCATTCGTGAATACGAGCAGATCCAGATTTATAACGTCGACAACGGCGAGCGTTTCACCACCTACGCGATTCGTGGCGAAGAAGGCTCGCGGATGATCTCCGTCAACGGCGCCGCAGCGCACAAAGCCAAGGTTGGCAACCGTGTGATCATTTGTGCCTACGCCCATTACAGCGAAGCGGAACTGGTCAATTTCAAGCCGCGCATGCTCTACATGGCGCCAGGCAACGAGCTGAGTCACACCAGCAACGCCATCCCGGTTCAGCTCGCCTGATCACGAAATCGCCCCGCTCCCCCTCCGTTTGTCGGCCAGTTCCCGGTCTCGATGTTAAAAAAGTACAGGGATCTGGTCAGACAAAGTCAAGACAGAACGCAGCGCGAGGTTTACTGTATTCGCCCTGTGTCCAGAAATCGTGTCGACGCAGTTGATCCCATGCCCAAACATGGCGTGCCGGGTCTGTTCAGTGTTCAAAAGGCCGTTCAAGTAAAAAGGAAAACCGCAGCGATGGCGTATTACCTCACTCCTCAAGACGTTACCGCTCTGCCCGCCTGGCAAGCGTTGAAAGATCACCGCCAAGCCATGCAGGATTTCAGCATGCGCGAAGCCTTCAACGCCGATCCGCAGCGTTTCAACCAGTTCACCCTCAGCAGCTGCGGACTGTTTCTCGATTATTCGAAGAATTTGATCAACGCCCAGACCCGCAACCTGCTGGTCGGTCTGGCCAATGAAGTCGATCTCAAGGGCGCCATCAAAGCGCTGTTTGAAGGCGAAATCGTCAACACGTCCGAAGGCCGCCCGGCGCTGCACACCGCCCTGCGCCGCCCGGTAGGCGACAAACTGTCGGTCAACGGCGTCAACGTGATGCCGGAAGTCCACAAAGTCCTGAACCAGATTACCGATCTGGTCGGCCGAATCCACGACGGTCTGTGGCGCGGTTACACCGAGAAGCCGATCACCGACGTGGTCAACATCGGTATCGGTGGCTCGTTCCTCGGCCCTGAGTTGGTCTCCGAAGCACTGCTGTCGTACGCGCAGAAAGGCGTGCGTTGCCATTATCTGGCGAACATCGACGGCAGCGAATTCCACGAGCTGACGCAGAAACTGCGCGCCGAGACCACGCTGTTCATTGTTTCGTMGAAATCCTTCAACACCCTCGAAACCCTGAAGAACGCGCAGGCTGCGCGCGCCTGGTACCTGGCGCAGGGCGGTTCGGAAGCCGAGCTGTATCGTCACTTCATCGCCGTATCGAGCAACAACGCTGCTGCCGTAGCGTTCGGTATCCGCGAAGAAAACATCTTCCCGATGTGGGACTGGGTCGGTGGTCGTTATTCGCTGTGGTCGGCCATCGGTTTGCCGATCGCCCTGGCCATCGGCATGTCCAACTTCAAGGAACTGCTGTCCGGCGCCTACACCATGGACCAGCATTTCCAGACCGCGCCGTTCGAACAGAACATGCCGGTGCTGCTGGCCCTGCTCGGTGTGTGGTACGGCAACTTCTGGGGCGCGCAAAGCCACGCGATCCTGCCGTACGACCACTATCTGCGTAACATCACCAAGCACTTGCAACAGCTGGACATGGAATCCAACGGCAAGAGCGTGCGTCAGGACGGCACGCCGGTGTCGACCGATACCGGTCCGGTGATCTGGGGCGGCGTCGGCTGCAACGGTCAGCACGCCTACCACCAGTTGCTGCATCAAGGTTCGCAGTTGATTCCGGCCGATTTCATCGTGCCGATCGTCAGCTTCAACCCGGTCTCCGACCACCACCAATGGCTTTACGCCAACTGCCTGTCGCAGAGCCAGGCGCTGATGCTCGGCAAGACCTTGCCGGAAGCCGAGCAGGAACTGCGCGACAAGGGCATGAGCGAAGAAGAAGTGCACAAGCTCGCGCCGCACAAGGTGATCCCGGGCAACCGTCCGAGCAACACCCTCGTGGTCGAGCGCATCAGCCCGCGTCGTCTCGGCGCACTGGTGGCGATGTATGAACACAAAGTGTTCGTGCAAAGCGTGGTCTGGGGCATTAACGCCTTCGACCAATGGGGCGTGGAACTGGGCAAGGAACTGGGCAAAGGCGTTTACAACCGTCTGGTCGGCAGCGATGAAACCAACGCTGATGATCCGTCCACTCAGGGCCTGATCAACTACTTCCGCGGTCGTCACCGCGGGTGATGTGAATGGGTTGCCCACAATTCCAGTGGGCAACCCATTTCCAATGTGGGAGCGAGCCTGCTCGCGAATGCGGTGTGTCATTCA
>NZ_JBFUIR010000039.1:2527-48441 GCF_056401755.1 Pseudomonas sp. P4_D7
GGCTCGCTCCCACAGTTGTTTTACACATGACTTGAACCTCTGCATCGCTCGGCGCATCTTTATTCCTGTCGCACCACAAGAATAAGGAACCGTCATGTTCGATATCAGCACGTTCCCCAAAGCCGATGCCGTCCGCCGGGCTGCGCAATTGAGTCAGGAAGACTATCGGCGCCTGTACCGCGAATCCATTGAACACCCCAGCACCTTCTGGGCCGAACAGGCCACGCGGTTCCTCGACTGGAGCACGCCGTGGCAGACCGTTCAGCGCTACGACCTGAAAACCGGTGAAGCCGCCTGGTTTGCCGGTGCGAAGCTGAACGTCAGTTACAACTGCATCGACCGCCATCTGGACAAGCGCGGCGATCAGACCGCCCTGCTCTGGGAGGGCGACGACCCGGCAGAATCAGCGCAAATCACTTATAAAAAACTCCATCACCACGTCTGCCGCCTGGCCAACGTGCTGAAAAGCCGTGGTGTGAAGAAAGGCGACCGGGTGTGCATCTACATGCCAATGATCCCCGAGGCCGCATACGCCATGCTCGCCTGTTCGCGGATCGGCGCAATCCATTCGGTGGTGTTTGGCGGTTTCTCCCCTGACTCCCTGCGTGACCGCATCCTCGATGCCGATTGCCGCACGGTGATCACCGCCGATGAAGGCGTGCGCGGTGGCAAGTTCGTCCCGCTCAAGCAGAACGTCGACAAAGCCCTGCAAAGTTGCCCCGACGTCAGCACCGTCGTGGTGGTCGAGCGCAGCCAAGGCAAAGTCGACTGGGTCGAGGGTCGTGACCTCTGGTATCACCAGGCCGTGCGCGAGGTCAGCGACGATTGCCCACCGGAGCCGATGGACGCCGAAGACCCGCTGTTCATCCTCTACACCTCCGGCAGCACCGGCAAACCCAAAGGCGTGCTGCACACCACCGGCGGCTACCTGCTGCAAGCGGCGATGACCTTCAAGTACGTGCTCGATTACCGCGACGGCGAAGTGTTCTGGTGCACTGCTGACGTCGGCTGGGTCACAGGTCACAGCTACATTGTCTACGGCCCGCTAGCCAATGGTGCGACCACGCTGATGTTCGAAGGCGTGCCGAGCTATCCGAGCAGTTCGCGTTTCTGGCAGGTGATCGACAAACACAAAGTCAATATCTTCTACACCGCGCCGACCGCCCTGCGCGCGTTGATGCGTGAAGGTGCCGAACCGTTGAAGGAAACCTCGCGCGCCAGCCTCAGATTACTCGGCAGCGTCGGTGAGCCGATCAATCCGGAAGCGTGGGAATGGTATTTCAATGTCGTCGGAGAACAGCGCTGCCCCATCGTCGACACTTGGTGGCAGACCGAAACCGGCGGCATCATGCTCAGTCCCCTGGTCAGCGCCCAGCGAATCAAGCCTGGCTGCGCCACGCAACCGATGTTCGGCGTGCAACCGGTGCTGCTCGATGAGCACGGCAAGGAAATCAAAGGTGCCGGCAGTGGCGTGCTGGCGATCAAGTCGAGTTGGCCGGCGCAGATCCGCAGCGTCTATGGCGACCCGCAGCGCATGGTCGACACCTATTTCAAACCCTACCCCGGCTACTACTTCACCGGCGACGGCGCACGCCGCGATGAGGACGGCGATTACTGGATCACCGGGCGCATCGATGACGTGATCAACGTCTCCGGTCACCGCATCGGCACCGCCGAAGTGGAAAGCGCACTGGTATTGCACGACAGCATCGCCGAGGCCGCCGTGGTTGGTTACCCCCACGACGTCAAAGGTCAGGGCATCTACGCCTTCGTCACTCCCATGAACGGCACCGAACCCAATGACGAGTTGAAGAAAGAATTGCTGGCCCACGTCAGCAAGGAAATCGGCAGCTTCGCCAAACCGGATCTGATCCAGTGGGCGCCGGCCTTGCCGAAAACCCGTTCAGGCAAGATCATGCGGCGCATCTTGCGCAAGATCGCCTGCAACGAACTCGACAGCCTCGGTGATACCTCGACCCTGGCCGATCCGAGTGTGGTGCAAGGCCTGATCGACACGCGCCTCAATCAGTAACACCCCGGGCGCGGTCAACCGGTCGCGCCTGGCCTTTCTCACTGAGTGGTCATGGAATTCATCCGCAGCCGTATCGAACAGCAACTCATGAGCCTGACCGGGCTGTCGCTCGGTCAGCTCGACCTGGAAAATCCCAAGGGCGATCCCGGCCTGTTTGGTCCGGACTCAATCAGTTGGCAGGTGCACGGCGATTTCAGCAGCATGTTGATCGGTGGCATCAGCGCGCTGTTGCTGCAAGCTTTGCATCCGCTGGCATTGGCCGGGGTCTGGGATCATTCGAACTTTCGTGAGGACATGCTCGGGCGTTTGCGGCGCACCAGCCAGTTTGTATCCGGTACCACGTTTGGCTCGCGCCGGGACGCCGACTGGTTGATCGAGACAGTGCGCACCATTCATTTGCAGGTGGTCGGCACGGCGCCTGATGGCCGGCCCTACGCAGCCAGCGATGCGGATTTGTTGACCTGGGTGCATGTGGCGGAAGTGAGTAACTTTCTGGCGGCGCATTTGCGCTATCGCAATCCGCAGTTGTCGGGGGCAGATCAGGATCGTTATTACACGGAAATCGCCGTGATAGCCGAACGCCTGGGCGCGCGCGATGTACCGAAATCGCGGCAAGCCGTGGCCGAGTATCTGCAACGCATGCGCCCGCAGTTGCTGTGCGACGAGCGCAGCCGTGAGGTTTTGCGCCTGCTGCTCGACGCGCCGGCGCCGAGTGTTCTGGCGCGACCGTTTGGCGATCTGATGATGAAGGCCGGGATCGACCTGTTGCCGGACTGGGCCAGCGACATGCTCGACGTCCGCCAGAGTTCGCTGCAACGGCAACTGATTCGCGCCAGCGTCCGGCGCAGCGCACCGATGCTGCGCTGGGCGATGCGCAATGGTTCGGTGCAACGCGCCAAACGCCGGATGGGCTTGAGCTGAAAACTTCGTCGGACGCCTTCGCGAGCAAGCTCGCTCCCACAGGAGATCTAATTTGCACCATGGATCCCATGAGGGAGCGAGCCTGCTCGCGAAGGGCGCAACTCGATTGCCCGCCAAGCTGCTAAACTCCCGCGCCCCCATTCTCACCAGCAAGGCGCCCGCATGTCTTCCTTGAATCAGGCGCTGCGCGCCGCCCTCGATCAACGCCAGGATCTGCTGGCCGAGTTGCACCGCCAGGGCACCGATTGCTATCGGCTGTTCCACGGCAGCCAGGAAGGCGCCGGCGGCCTGACCATCGACCGCTACGGCCCGCAACTGCTGGTGCAAAGCTTCCACCAGACGCTGGAGCGTGACGACCTGCTGCAACTGCACGCCATGGTTAATCAGAGCCTGGGGATGGAAACCTTGCTGGTTTACAACGACCGATCCCGAGGCAACTCGCGCATTGACCGTGAAGACAGCGTCTACAAAGCTGAAGACGCGGCACTGGCCGATCTGGTCGGCCACGAATGGGGCCTCAACTATCGGGTGCGCGGACGCCATGCCGGGCAGGATCCCTTGCTGTTCCTCGATCTGCGCAACACCCGTGGCTGGGTCAAGGATCACGCCCAAGGCAAATCCGTGCTCAACCTGTTCGCCTACACCTGCGGCGTCGGCCTCAGCGCGGCCGCCGGTGGCGCGCGTGAAGTGTGCAATCTGGATTTCGCCGAAGGCAATCTGGCGGTCGGTCGCGAAAACGGTTTGCTCAACCCGCAGTTGCCCGAGATGGAATTCATCCAGTCGGACTACTTCCCGGCCATCCGCCAACTCGCCGGGCTGCCGATCAGTCAGCGCCGTGGACAAAAACTGCCGAGCTACCAGCGCCTCGATCAGCGCCAATACGACCTGGTGCTGCTTGATCCGCCAGCGTGGGCCAAGAGCGCATTCGGCACTGTCGATTTGCTGCGTGACTATCAGAGCCTGCTCAAACCCGCCCTGCTGACCACCGCCGACAATGGCGTGCTGATCTGCTGCAACAATCTGGCGAAAGTCAGCATGGACGACTGGCGCGAGCAGGTGCTGCGCTGTGCCGAGAAGGCCGGGCGACCGGTGCGTGAGTGGAGCGTGATGACCCCAGGCGCCGACTTCCCGTCGATGGATCAGCAACCGCCGCTGAAAACCCTGATTCTGCAGCTCTGAAGCGCTCGCGCGGCGGCAACTGTTTCCCTGTGGGAGCGAGCTTGCTCGCGAAGGCGTCGTGTCAGTCGGCATCTTGATCAACTGGACGACCGCTTTCGCGAGCAAGCTCGCTCCCACATTTTTTGTGATTACAGAGAAATCTGAACAATCCTGCAGCACGGCTGTTACTTCGGAACCAGAATCGCGTGCCATACTCCAAGGCACTCCGATTCAGACAGATGAAGCCGCACATGCCCAAAGGATTGATTCGCGCGATAGGCGCCTTGTTGACTGCTCTGGCCCTCTACAGCCTGCTGGGGTTTCTGATTTTGCCGGGCATCGCCCTGCGCGTGGCCAATCAGCAACTGGCCAACTACGCAACAGTGCCTGCGCATATCCAGCGTATCGAGCTCAACCCGTTCAGCCTTGAAGTTACCTTGTGGGGGCTGGTCATCGGCGAGCCGGGCAAGGAACAGATCGGTTTCGATCGCCTGTACGCCGACCTGCAAATCGACAGCCTGTGGACCAAAGCCCTGCATCTGGCCAACATCGAACTGGACAAGCCGAAGAGCGAAATCCTCTTCGCCAAAGACGGCAAGCTCAACCTGCTCGGCCTGTTCAATGTGCCGGCCAGCGAGCCGACCCCGGCCGATCCGAACGCCAAGCCCTTCCCGCTGCGCATCGACAACATCAAACTGGCCGGCGGCGTCGTGCACTTTGAGGACGTGCGCCCGAGCGAGCCCATCGAGTTTCTCTACGATGATCTCAGCTTCGAGCTGAAAAACCTCAGCACCCTGCCCGAAGACAGCGCCGACATGACCCTGGTCGCCATCGGCCCCGCCGGTGGCCGGATCGATTGGAGCGGCAATTTCAGCCTGATCCCGTTCACCTCCGAAGGCACCCTGAAAGTCACCGACGGCAAGATGAAAGCCTTCTGGCCCTACGTGCGCGACTCGGTGCCTTTGGTACTCGAAGACGGCGTGATCAGCCTCAGCAGCGAATACAAACTCAATCTGTCGAAAGAAACCGAACTGCAGTTGAACAATGTCGCAGTGAGCATCGCGCCATTCGCCATCAAGGCTCCGGACGGGCGGCCACTGGCGAAACTTGAACGCCTCGACGTCAGCGAGACCTCGGTGGATCTGGCCAAACAACAAGTCGTAGTCGGCAAGATCCGCAGCCAGAAACTGGAAACCTGGGCTGCCCTTGAAGCCGACGGCCAGCTGGACTGGCAGAAACTGTTCGCCAGCCAACCGTCCAAACCTGCCGCCAAAGCCGCCGCAGAACCGGCGAACACGCCAGCCGCTGCAGACTCGCCGAAAGCTGAACCGACTGCGCCGAGCAAACCGTGGCAAGTGCTGCTCAAAGACGTGCAATTGCGCAATTACACCGTGCATCTGGCCGACCGCTCGGCCAAACCGGCAGTAGCACTGGACATCACCCCGCTGAATGTCGATCTGCAAGACTTCGACAGCCTCAACGGCTCGCCCTTCAAGCTCAAGCTCGATAGCGGCGTGGGCAAACAAGGCAAGATCACGGCTGACGGTACGGTCAATCTCGCCCCGGTCAACGCCCAGCTCAACGTGAAAACCCAGGACATCGACCTGCGCGTCGCGCAGTCCTACATCAATCCGTTTATTCGCCTGGAACTGCGCAGCGGCATGCTCGGCAGTGATCTCAAGGTCAATCTCAAGAGCACCGAGCCGCTGGCCCTAAGCGTCACCGGGCGCGCGCAGATCGATCAACTGCACACCCTCGACACCCTGAAAACCCGCGATTTCCTCAAGTGGCAGCAGGTCGTGGTCGAAGGCTTGAACTATCAGCACGGCGACAGCCTGTCGATTGACAAGGTCAACCTGTTCCAGCCGTATGTGCGGTTCATGATCAACGATGATCGCACCACCAACATCGATGACCTGCTGATCCCGCAGCCCGCCGACAGCGGCACCAAAAGCGCAGCAGCGAAACCGGCCAGCAACGAGAAACCGCTGGGCATTCACATCGGCGGCATCGCCATCAACGACGGTTCGGCCAACTTCGCCGACTTCAGCCTGACGCCGAATTTCGCTACCGCCGTGCAGCAACTCAATGGCCAGATCGGCACCATCGACAGCCGTCAGGCGAAACCGGCCAGTGTCGACATCAAAGGCAAGGTCGACCGCTATGCACCGGTGACCATCAAGGGCGCGGTCAATCCGTTCGACCCGATGGCCAGCCTCGACATCGCCACCAGTTTCAAACGTGTCGAGCTGACCACGTTGACGCCCTACTCCGGCAAATTCGCCGGTTACCGCATCCGCAAGGGCCGGCTCAACCTCGACCTGCATTACCTGATCACCAAGGGCCAGCTCAAAGCCGAAAACAAAGTGGTGGTCGAGCAATTGCAGCTCGGTGAGAAAGTCGCCAGCCCGGATGCTGTGAGCCTGCCACTGAAACTGGCGATTGCCTTGCTCAAGGACGTCGACGGCAAGATCTCCATCGAATTGCCGGTGACCGGCGACTTGAACAACCCGCAGTTCAGCGTGATGCCGATTGTCTGGCAGACCCTGCGCAATCTCATCGTCAAAGCCGCTGCCGCACCCTTCAAAATGATTGGCGGGCTGATCAGTGGTGGCGGTTCGCAAGACCTTGGCACCGTGTCGTTTGCTCCGGGTTCCAGCGAGTTGAGCAAGGATGCCGAAGCGGCGCTGATCAAACTGTCTCAAGCGCTGAAGGAGCGTCCGGCCCTGCGTCTGGAAATCGAGGGCACTGCCGCGCAGAGCAGCGATGGTCCATTGCTCGCCGAGCAGCGTCTGGAGCGTGAATACCAGTACAACTACTACAAGATGCTCCAACGTCGCGGCGATAAAGTCCCGGCGCAGGCGTCATTGCTGCAAGTGCCGGACAACGAGAAAGGTCCACTGCTCGAAGGCATTTACCGCACCCGTCTGAAAACCCAGCCGCCAGCCGAATGGAAGGATCTGGGCAAGGAAGAACGCACGGCGAAGATGCGCGAAGGCGTGATCAAGTTCTGGAGTGGCAGCGAGGTGTTGTTGCGTCAGTTGGGTCAGGACCGTGCCAGCAGCATCAAGGATTATCTGGTCGATAAAGGCCAGCTGGCAGACGACCGCGTGTACTTCATCGACGCCAGTCTCGGTGAAGCCGAGAGCGATGGCCGCGTGGTGACGCAAATGCACCTGGATGCCGAATGATGAAACTGCAGTGGCTGGTCTTGATCGCAATGACCTTCGCAGCCAGCCACGCCTCGGCGTCCGATACCCTGCGCTGCGGCAGTCAACTGATCAGCCTGGGCGACCGTTCCAGCGAAGTCCTGCAGAAATGCGGTGAGCCGGTCAGCCGTAATGTGTTGGGCTACAAGCGCAGCGCCAACCGCCGCGAGGAGTTTCAGGTCGAGGAATGGACCTATGGTCCGAGCAACGGCATGTACCAATACCTGCGCTTCGAAGGCAATCGCCTGCGGCAGATCAACAGCAAACGCGGTAACTGATCCAAATCACTTACCCATGTGGGAGCGAGCTTGCTCGCGAAGGCGTCTGGTCAGTCAAATCCATTGTGACTGGCATACCGCTTTCGCGAGCAAGCTCGCTCCCACAGTTGTTTTGCGGTGCCCTTCGACTCTTTCGTCCCTGAAATAGAACAGGCCCCGACACAAGTGCCGGGGCCCGTAATGGTCACATCCGTGTGACCGTTCGCATGAACTCTAAAGTTGCGGCAGACGTATGGCTCGGCCCGTCTGTCGCGCCTTCTCCCGGTCCAGGCGAGAAGTCATGCCTTACTCGGCTTTCAGGCCGTCAGCGGAGACCGCTTTAACGCCTTTGATTTTCTTGGTGATGTTAACGGCKGTGGTTTTCTGAGCTTCGGTAATSGCTACAGTCGACGACAGCGACACAACACCTTTGTTGGTTTCTACTTTGATGTCAGTGCCWGGGATGCCTTTTTCGGTAACCAGGTCGCTTTTGACTTTGGTGGTGATCCAGGTGTCGGAAGTAGCTTCTTTCGCCTTGGTGACTTCACCGGCAGCCAGAGTCATTGGAGCCTGAGTAGCCTGGGTGGATTGTGCGAATGCACCGGAAGCCATGGTCAGGGTCAGCGCGGTAGCAGCAGCGGCAGTGATAGCGAACTTCTTCATACGAGTAACTCCTGTTTTTCTGGAAAGTCTGCTGGTTGTCTTGTCAGCAGGGTTACCAAGGTAGTTGCGAACGCTGTGCCAACTTTTTAGAACGAACAATATTCTTAATAATCAACAACTTACAGATATCACCAATTTCCGAAATCATGCAATTTGCATGAACTGGCCAATGTTCGCATGCAAGTTGCGGTTTTTGGGAAAGTTCCTAAGACGCTGAAATTATTGAAGCTTTTTAGAAGTGTGAACCAAGAAAAATGCCCCGCATTGCGGGGCATTTGGCAGTCTATCAACAACTCAGGTACCGCTGGCAGTACATCCTTTTGGCGAATAGTCCGGTGCAACGGTCGTACCGCAAGTCCATACGCCCGCACCGGTTCCGGAGGAACGAGTAAGCGTGATGGTTTTATCCAGCACCGGACCTGGCGCATTTTTAATCGTGCAGACGATCGAACCTGCACCCGAAGATGCGGTACCTGTTGCAGACACTGAGCAGTTGGAGGTTAAAACAGTTGCACTGCCAGCCACGTTTGTATTGGTAGGATCGGTGCCCTGATTGATCACATCCTCAAACGGCACTTTCATCGCACTGATTTCCGCCAGCCCCGCCGTCACCTTCGACCGTGCCTGATATTTGGAATATTGCGGCAACGCGATGGTCGCCAGAATCCCGATGATCGCCACCACGATCAGCAGCTCGATCAGAGTAAAACCTTGTTGTTTTTTCATAGACACGCTCCATGCATGAGTCGAATTCTCATGATCTGCAAGGGACGGAGCATAGGCCATGCCAATGCCTGCAAAGCCCCGTTCATTAGGCGCGAAGCGCTTGCAACGCCAATTCCTACAACCTGTAACCGCACTATCTGACACTTTTTGTCACCTGCACCCGCCGTGTTTGGCGCTGTCACTTGACTAGGCTATAAGTCATGAACGGCAAGCGTGCGGAATCCCCATGAATGACATCGCTCTGAGCGGTCTGGCCAAGCAATTGGTCCAGGCCGAACTGCTCACGGAAAAAGGCGCCCAGCAAGCCTGGCAACAGGCCCAGCGCAATCGCCTGTCGCTGGTCAGCTATCTGGTGCAGAACAAACTGGTCAAGAGCTGGCAGGTGGCCGAGATTGCCAGTGAGCATTTCGGCATGGCCTTGCTTGATCTCAATTGCCTGGACAAGGAAACCCAGCCCAAAGGCCTGGTCAGCGAAAAACTCGTGCGTCAGCATCACGCCCTGCCCTTGTGGCGGCGTGGCAACAAGCTGTTCGTGGGCATTTCCGACCCGAGCAATCATCAAGCAATCAACGACATTCAATTCAGCACCGGGCTGAGCACCGAAGCCATTCTGGTCGAGGACGACAAACTTACCGATGCCATCGAAAAATTCTTCGACACCCACACCAGCGGTCTCGAGGACATGGCCGATGTCGATCTCGACGGGGTCGATGTCGAATCCGTCGACGACAGCAAGCAGGACGCCATCGGCGGCCTCGACGCCGACGATGCGCCGGTGGTGCGCTTCGTGCACAAGATGCTGCTCGACGCGATCAAAAGCGGTTCTTCCGACTTGCACTTCGAGCCTTACGAAAAAAACTACCGGGTGCGGGTGCGCACCGACGGCATCCTGCGCGAGGTTGCCAAACCGCCGATTCAACTGGCCGGGCGCATCGCCGCACGCCTGAAAGTCATGGCCAGCCTGGATATTTCGGAACGGCGCAAACCTCAGGACGGGCGGATCAAGATGCGCCTGTCAAAAAGCAAATCAATCGATTTCCGGGTCAACACTCTGCCGACCCTGTGGGGCGAAAAAGTGGTGATCCGGATTCTCGATCCGTCCAGTGCGCAGATCGGTATCGACGCGCTCGGCTATGAGCCCGAGCAAAAGGATCTGTACATGGCCGCACTCAAGCAGCCACAGGGCATGATCCTGGTCACCGGGCCCACCGGTTCGGGTAAAACCGTTTCGCTGTACACCGGCCTGAATATTCTCAACACCGTCGACATCAATATCTCCACCGCCGAAGACCCGGTGGAAATCAACATGGAAGGCATCAACCAGGTCAACGTCAATCCCAAGCAAGGGCTCGACTTTGCCCAGGMATTGCGCTCGTTTCTGCGTCAGGACCCGGACGTGATCATGGTCGGTGAAATCCGCGACCTGGAAACCGCCGAGATCGCCATCAAAGCCGCGCAGACCGGTCACCTGGTGCTCTCGACCCTGCACACCAACAGCGCTGCGGAAACCCTGACGCGCCTGCACAACATGGGCATTCCCGGTTTCAACATCGCCACCTCGGTCAGCCTGATCATCGCCCAGCGCCTGGCGCGCAAACTGTGCAGCCACTGCAAGAAAGCCATCGAGATCCCACGCGAAACCTTGCTCAAGGAAGGCTTCCCCGAGGAACGCATCGGCCATTTCACGATCTACGAGCCGGTCGGTTGCGATCACTGCAACGGCGGTTACAAAGGACGCGTGGGGATTTATGAAGTGGTGAAAAACACACCGGAGCTGCAACGCTTGATCATGGCTGAAGGCAACTCGCTGGAAATCGACCTGCAGATGCGCCGCGACGGCTTCGACGACCTGCGCACCTCCGGGCTGCACAAGGCCATGCAAGGCATCACCAGCCTTGAAGAAATCAACCGGGTCACCAAGGACTGAACATGGCGGTCAAGGCAGCAAAAATCAGTATTTATGCCTGGGAAGGCACGGACAGAAAAGGCAGCAAAGTCACCGGTGAACTGAGCGGCCAGAACCCGGCGCTGATCAAGGCACAATTGCGTAAACAGGGGATCAACCCCGGCAAGGTGCGCAAGAAATCCGCGTCATTGCTGAGCTTTGGCAAACGCATCAAGGCCCGGGACATTGCCCTGTTCACCCGGCAGATGGCGACCATGATGAAAGCCGGCGTACCGCTGTTGCAGTCGTTCGACATTATTGGCGAAGGCTTTGATAACCCGGCCATGCGCAAACTGGTGGACGACGTGAAGCAGGAGGTCGCGGCCGGTAACAGCTTCGCCGCAGCCCTGCGCAAGAAACCGCAGTATTTCGACGAGTTGTATTGCAACCTGGTCGATGCCGGCGAACAGTCCGGCGCCCTCGACACCTTGCTCGAACGCGTCGCGACCTATAAGGAAAAAAGCGAAAGCCTCAAAGCCAAGATCAAGAAAGCCATGACCTATCCCACCGCCGTGGTGCTGGTCGCGGCTGTTGTCACCGGGATTCTGCTGGTCAAAGTAGTGCCACAATTTCAGTCAGTGTTTTCCGGTTTCGGTGCCGAACTGCCGGCGTTCACCCTGATGGTGATCAGCCTGTCGGAATTCATGCAGCAATGGTGGTGGGCGATTCTCGCTGCACTGGTCGCAGCGATTTTTGGCACCCGCCACGCGCTAAAAACATCCCAGGCCTTGCGCGATCGCAAAGACACCTGGCTGCTGAAACTGCCACTGGTGGGCACACTGATGTACAAGTCCGCCGTGGCGCGATTCGCTCGAACCTTGTCGACCACGTTTGCCGCCGGTGTGCCGTTGGTCGAAGCGCTTGACTCGGTGGCCGGCGCCACCGGCAACGTGGTCTTCAAGCGAGCCGTGCTGCGCATTCGCCAGGACGTGTCCACCGGTATGCAACTGAATTTCTCGATGCGCAGCACCGGGGTCTTTCCCAGCATGGCCGTGCAAATGACCGCAATTGGCGAAGAGTCCGGCGCCCTGGATGACATGCTCGACAAGGTTGCGGGCTTTTACGAGGAAGAAGTGGATAACATGGTCGACAACCTCACCAGCCTCATGGAGCCGTTCATCATGGTCGTGCTGGGGGTAATCGTCGGCGGGCTGGTGGTGGCCATGTACCTGCCGATCTTCCAACTCGGCTCAGCGATCTGACATGCCTATCGACGAACTGTTTGCCATGTATCCGCTAGCGTTTGTCGGCACCGCCCTGCTGCTGGGCCTGGTGGTCGGCAGCTTCCTCAATGTGCTGATCTGGCGCCTGCCGAAAATGCTCGAACGCGACTGGCGCCAGCAGGCACACGATGTGCTCGGTTTGCCCGGCGAAGCCTCGCAACCCATCTACAACCTGATGCTGCCGCACTCCGAATGCCCGCATTGCGCCCACCGGATTCGCCCGTGGGAGAACGTTCCCCTGCTCAGTTATCTATGGCTGCGCGGGCGCTGTTCAGCGTGCTCAGCTCCGATCAGCAAACGTTATCCGTTGACCGAGCTGGCCTGTGGGCTGCTTTCGGCCTTCATCGCCTGGCACTTGGGTTTCGGTTGGCCGGCGTGCCTGCTGATCGTCCTCACCTGGGGTCTGCTGGCGATGAGTCTGATCGACACCGAGCATCAACTATTGCCTGATGTGCTGGTGTTGCCGTTGCTGTGGCTGGGGTTGATCGTCAACAGTTTCGGCCTGTTCGTAACCTTGCACGATGCGTTGTGGGGCGCGGTGGCCGGTTATCTGGCGCTGTGGTCAGTGTTCTGGCTGTTCAAGCTGCTGACCGGCAAGGACGGCATCGGTCATGGTGATTTCAAACTGTTGGCGCTGCTGGGGGCATGGGGCGGCTGGCAGATTCTGCCGCTGACGATTCTGTTGTCATCACTGGTCGGCGCCATTATCGGGGTGATTTTGTTGCGCCTGCGGGAGCAGAAAACCTCGACGCCAATCCCCTTCGGCCCTTATCTGGCAATTGCCGGCTGGATTGCCTTGCTCTGGGGTGGTCAAATAACCGCCTTCTATTGGCAGTTTGTCGGTTTGAAATGAATACCCCTGTGGAAAAACCTTGGATTCTCGGCCTCACCGGCGGCATCGGCAGCGGCAAAAGCGCAGCGGCTCAGCACTTCATTGATCTGGGTGTCCACGTGGTGGATGCCGATCACGCGGCACGCTGGGTGGTTGAGCAGGGGCGTCCGGCGCTGGCGCAGATTGCCGAACACTTCGGCCCCGGTGTGCTGCAGGCCGATGGCACACTGGACCGCGCCGCCCTGCGTAAACTGATCTTTGAAGTGCCGGAGCAACGCCGTTGGCTCGAAGCCCTGCTGCATCCGTTGATCGCCGAGGAAATCGCTCATCACCTGGCGCAGGCAAAATCGCCTTACGCGATTCTTGTGTCGCCGCTGCTGATCGAATCCGGGCAATACGCGATGACCCAGCGCATTCTGGTGATCGACGCTCCGCAACAATTGCAGATCGAACGCACCTTGCAGCGTGACCAGACCAGCGAGCAGCAGGTTCAGGCGATCCTCAAGGCTCAGTCGAGCCGCGAAGAGCGTGTGAGCCGCGCCGACGACGTAGTGGTCAACGACCGCGACCTCGCCTGGCTGCACAGCGAGGTCGAGCGCCTGCRTCACTTTTACCTGACTTTATCCGGAGGCCAAGCATGAGCCAGATCCCCACCGTTGAATGCCCGACCTGCGGCGCCCCCGTGGAATTCATCCCCGAAAACAAGTTTCGGCCGTTCTGCTCTGATCGCTGCAAGCTGATCGACCTCGGCGCCTGGGCGTCGGAAGAACACAAGATTCCGGTCGCACCGGATGCCGAGGACGAACTGTTTTCCGGCGACTTCGATCCGCGTCACTGACCTCGATCAGGGCCGCATAAAGCCGTAGTCCTGATCGTCGTCGAGGTTTTCCGCCAGAAAGCGCAACTCGTCGGCCAGGTCTTCGGCGTTGCGCACGGCCTTGCTCTGCTGCACCACCGCACTGAGCAAGGCGCGCAAACTCAACCCCGGGTCGAAACCCACTTCCTGCGCCATCTCCAGACTCTGCCGGGTTTCCTGCCTGGCCCACTCGTAAACACTCATGCCGCTGCTCCTGAAGGGATTTGCGCGAGCATGAAATTTCCCGCGCGCAGCGGGTTTGATGTGGATCAAGACTTCGGATCGTCGTCCTTCCACGGCGCCGAAAGGTAGCGTGTGCGGTTGAAGGTCTCCAGCCATTCCGGGCTGAATACCACCAGAGCACTGACGATCATGCCGTTGATGAACGCCTCGGGGAAAATGATCAGCCACACGTAACCGATGAAGTCTTCCAGCCATTCCGGCATGGCGAAGAGGCCGTCGTACCACAGCAGCGTCAGGCTCAGGATCAGGCACAACAGGGCTGACAGCGCGGCGGCAAAGAAGCCGGAACAGAAGATGTACACGAACGGATTGCGTGGCTGAGCACGCTCGACGAGGATCGCCACACACTCGGTGACCAGCACCGGCAGCAAAATGAACAAGGCGCCATTGACCCCCATCGCCGCGAGATCCTGACGCCCGAGCAGCACCAGGCCGATTTGCGCCACCAGCCCGCCAACGATCGCCAGCGGCCAGTCCAGCAACAGGGTTACCGCCGTCATACCGAGGAAGTGATACGACACGCCCGTGTCGAAATCCCTGCGCATCAACCACAAGAGAAACAACGCAAACACGGTGCCGAACAGCAGATGCTGACGCCGGCTGTCGCTGAACAACTCGACCCACGGCGCACGCACGATCGCCCAGAGCAGCACCGGCAGATAAATCAGCCAGCCCAGCAACAGACTTTCACTTGCCAGCACCTCGACGCCGATCATGGGCGCGCCTTCTCCAGTGCCTCGCGCAGGTCACCCGCGTTGGCGTACTCACGTTGCGAGAGCAATCGACCGTCCTTGAGTAGCAACCACAACACCTGGCCTTCCGCGCCGGGATAGCGCGACGCAACCCGTCCTTCTCGATCCAGCATGACCCGATAGTGGTAGTCGCGCATGGCCGGTACGGCAAACATTCTGGCAATCAGCGCCGGCATGCGCTGAATGTCGGCAACGAACACCGCGTGACGGGCCTCCAGATAGCCCTTGGGCTGATCCTTCAACGCTTCCTTGATCAGCTTGGCGCCGTCCATATCCCGTGCCACCAGCAGCGTGGTGGTGCTGTTATCGAGGGTGAAGGGTTGCTCGTACTGATCGAGCAACGTCCAGGGAGCCAGACGCTCACCGGTTTCGAGCGCATGGGCACACAGCGGAAAAACAGCAAACAGCAGCAGCCAGCGAAATTTCACGATGAGTCCTCACGGTTTGGCGCAAATAATCGATTTCCATGAGTCTACACCGCCCTTCTCCACTGCCCACTGATGCACTTTGCCGCGGAACGCTTTCAGCTTGTCGCATTTGAACGCTAAGCTTGGGCTTATGGATGACTCAGATTATTTACGCCTGCTGACCATCGCGGCCGAGCAGGCCAACGCCTTTCTGTCCAATGCCCGCAAATGGGAGCGTGAGCGTTGGGTTTGCCAGCGCCTGCTGCAAGGCCTGAACATTCCCTACCGCGCCGACGAATTCGCGCCGGCCGGCGAGCCGCCGGACGTATTGTTTCGCGATGCCAATTTCGAGGTGTTCTTCGTGCTCGACGAGGGCCGTCGGCTCAACGACGAATGGCGCGATGAATTGCAGCGACGACGCAGCGCCTTTTCCCTCAGCCAACTGGTGCGCCGCGAAGCCAAGCCGAAACGGATTCCGGCCAATGAATTCCTGCTGCGACTGGCACCGACTTTGCGCAAGAAAGCGCATAACTACAAGGAACGCGGCATGGATCTGGGCGAACTGGATATCATCGCCTTCGCCAGTCTTAAACGTGAGGTGCTGGATCTGAACAGCCATTTCCCCCCGCCTACTGAATACCTGCGCCAAGGCTGGCGCTCGCTGTCCCTCGTCGGCCCGACCTTCGCCCGCGTGCTGTTCGCCCACCCGGATGCGCCGGACTTTCTGCGCAGCAACCTCGGCCGCAGCATCGTCTTCGACGTCGGGATCAGCCTGTGACGCCACTTCAGCAATTGATTGCCGATGTGCCACAGACCGGGTGTGTGCGCTGGATTGGCGTGCGCCCTGATTCCCGTGGGCCGATGATCGAACTGGATGCCGTGGAGGCGCGACTTGAGGCCGGGCTGACCGGCGATCATGCGCGCCCCGGTGTGCGTAATGCGCGCCAGGTAACGCTGATCCAGTGGGAGCATCTGGCGGTGATCAGCGCATTGATGGGGCGTGCGCACGATCAGCCGGTCAAGCCTGAAGATCTGCGCCGTAATCTGGTTATCAGCGGTATCAATTTGTTTAGTCTCAAGGGTCGGCGCTTTCGTATCGGTCAGGCAATATTCGAAACCACGGGCTGGTGTCAGCCCTGTGCACGCCTGCAGAACAACCTCGGCCCGGGCACCTTTCAAGCGGTGCGCGGGCATGGCGGAATTACCGCGCGGGTGTTACAAAGCGGGATCATTCGCCTCGAAGACCGGGTGAGCGTCGAACCGGTTCCGGACAGCGGCTATGCTGCGTTCAACCCCGGATAAAAACCGCTGTAGCTTCTGCCCATTCAGCAACGTCTACCTGACGAGGCAAATATGACCAGCCGCCTGAACCCCGAAGACCAGAAACATGTCGAAGAGTACCTGCAACTGTCCCAACACCGAGTCGAGCGCCGGCCTTTCCGGCCGTGGATGCTCCTCGTGCTGGTGCTGGCAGTGACCATTGGTCTTGGCCTGTTGAGCCGATTTATCAGTTACCTGACGCTATGAGCAGCTTGGCGCTCGCTTGGGTAACCGCACCGATTTCCTTTAAAAACCTTGCGAGTTATCCCTATGTCCCATCGTATTGTTATTGTCGGCGGCGGCGCCGGCGGTCTAGAGTTGGCTACCCGTCTGGGTAAGACTCTGGGCAAGCGCGGCACGGCCAGTGTGATGCTGGTCGACGCCAACCTGACGCACATCTGGAAACCGCTGTTGCACGAAGTGGCCGCCGGATCGCTGAACTCCTCCGAAGACGAACTCAACTATGTTGCCCAGGCAAAATGGAACCACTTCGAGTTCCAGCTAGGGCGCATGAGCGGGCTCGATCGCGCACAGAAGAAAATCCAGCTCGCCGCCACCTACGACGAAAACGGTGTAGAACTGGTGCCGGCGCGTGAAGTGCAATACGACTCGCTGGTGATCAGCGTCGGCAGCACTACCAACGATTTCGGCACTCAGGGTGCGGCACAGCACTGCCTGTTCCTCGACACACGCAAACAGGCCGAGCGCTTCCACCAGCAATTGCTTAATCACTATCTGCGTGCACACGCTGGGCAAACCGATGTGGTCGAGCAGATCAGCGTGGCGATTGTCGGTGCTGGCGCCACAGGCGTTGAACTGGCGGCAGAACTGCACAACGCCGCCCATGAACTGGCGGCTTATGGTCTGGACCGGATCAAACCGGAAAACATGCACATCACCCTGATCGAAGCCGGTCCACGGGTACTGCCTGCCCTGCCAGAGCGTATCAGCGGGCCGGTGCACAAAACCCTGGAAAAGCTCGGGGTCAACGTGATGACCAACGCTTCGGTCAGCGAAGTAACCGCCGACAGCCTGGTCACCGCCGATGGCAACGAGATCAAGGCCAGCCTGAAAGTCTGGGCAGCGGGCATTCGCGCGCCGGGTTTCCTCAAGGACATCGACGGCCTGGAAACCAACCGCATCAATCAACTGCAAGTGCTGCCGACGCTGCAAACCACCCGCGACGAGAACATCTTTGCTTTCGGTGACTGCGCCGCGTGCCCGCAACCGGGTACCGATCGCAATGTGCCGCCGCGTGCCCAAGCCGCGCACCAACAGGCGTCGCTGCTGGCCAAATCGCTGAAACTGCGCATCGAAGGCAAGACCTTGCCGGAGTACAAGTACACCGACTACGGCTCGCTGATCTCGTTGTCGCGCTTTTCGGCGGTGGGTAACTTGATGGGCAATCTGACCGGCAGCGTGATGCTCGAAGGCTGGCTGGCGCGGATGTTTTACGTGTCGCTGTATCGCATGCACCAGATGGCGCTGTACGGGCCGTTCCGCACGGCGATGCTGATGCTGGGCAGCAAGATTGGTCGTGGCACCGAGCCACGCCTGAAACTGCACTAAAACCTGTGGGAGCGAGCTTGCTCGCGAAAGCTTTTGATCAGTCGCAGCAACATTGACTGACAGAACGCTTTCGCGAGCAAGCTCGCTCCCACAATGTTTTGTGTTGATCGAAAGATCTGTTTCCTACTGTATCCCCGCCCCGCTTTTCCCTCCTTCGCTTACAAACTCCCCCGCTCCGCGACACAGACGCGATACACCGCCACCGCTTAATGGCCACACCCGAGCAACACCTGCTCAGGCAATCGTCCTTAACGTGTGGTTGCACAGCGCAGCCCAGGAGAATGTAAATGTCCCGTACTTCGACCCTCGGTAAAAAATCCATTGGCCTGATCGGCGCCGCGCTGGCGGGCGGCCTGATGTTGTCCGGTTCGGTTTTTGCCGCTCAGCCACTGGCGCAGGGCTACATGGTTGCCTCGGCGGAAACCTCGGTGAAAGCGCCGGAAGGCAAATGCGGTGAAGGCAAATGTGGCGATGCTTCGATGGCCAAGACGGACAGCGACGGTGACGGCAAGGTCTCGCGCGCCGAATTTCTGAAAGTCGCGCCGAAGTCCGATTTCGACAAGATCGACACCAACCATGACGGTTTCATCGACGAACAAGAGGCCTACAACAACGTGAAGGCCAACTTTGAAGCCAACGGCAAGAAGATGCCGAAAGGCCTGTTCGAACACCTGAAAGAGCAAGACGGCGCCTGATCGACAATAAAAAACAAGCCGCGCTTCTCCTGAAAGAAACGCGGCTTTTTTACGTCTGCCCGTTTACAACTGGAAGCGCCGTACCATGCCCTGCAAGGCATTGGCCAGTTGCGACAACTCATGGCTGGACGCGCTGGTCTGGTCAGCGCCTGCGGCAGAACGTAACGATAAATCACGAATATTCACCAGGTTGCGATCCACTTCCCGGGCTACTTGCGCTTGTTCTTCAGCTGCGCTGGCGATCACCAGATTGCGCTCATGGATCTCATGCACCGACGCGGTAATGGTTTGCAGCGCCTCACCGGCACGCTCAGCCAAGGCCAGTGTGGTCGTCGCCCGCGCGGTACTGGCCTGCATCGAATCCAGCGCCAGGCTCGAACCGCTGCGCATGCCCTGGACCATCTGCTCGATCTCCTGCGTCGATTGCTGCGTGCGATAGGCCAGCGCGCGTACTTCATCGGCGACTACGGCAAAGCCTCGCCCGCTCTCCCCGGCGCGTGCCGCCTCAATCGCCGCGTTGAGCGCCAGCAAATTGGTCTGCTCGGCAATCGCCCGAATCACGTCGAGCACTTTGCCGATGTCCTGCGATTGATTGGCCAGTGATTGCACCAACTCACCGGTCTGTTGCACGTCGCTGGCCAATGCATTGATGGCCGTGGCGGTCTCACTGACGCGCACCTGACCCAGATGCGCCGACTCGCTGGATTGACGGGTCGCGTCAGACGTCGACACCGCATTGCGTGCGACCTCTTCCACTGCTGCCGTCATCTGGTTGACGGCCGTCGCGGCTTGTTCGATTTCGTTGTTCTGCTGTTGCAGTCCCTGGGTGCTGTCGAGTGTTACCGCATTGAGTTCATCGGCAGCGGTCGCCAGTTGCGTGGCTGAACCGCTGATGCCTTGCAGCGTCTCGCGCAGGTTTTGCTGCATGGTCGCCAACGCTTTGAGCAAGCGACTGACTTCATCGTTGCCATGGGTTTCGATCGGCCGGGTCAGATCCCCCTGCGCGACACTTTCTGCTGCGTTCACGGCGCTGCTGAGCGGACGAACGATACTGCGGGTGAGCATCATCGCCAGTGCCACCGTGGCCAGCGCGGCCAACGCAATAAACAAACTGACAATCGTGCGCGAGTTTTCATAGTGCGCAGCGGACTTCTGGCTTTCGGCGGCGACCTGTTTGGCGAACAGATCCGCCAGGTCGTTGAGTTGTTTGCCGGAGCCATCGACAACGGTTTTCATGTCGACCAGCAACAACCTGGTCAACTCATCACGCTTGCCTTGCTCGGCGAGGGCGAAGGATTGAGCGATACCATTGCGGTACGCGGCGAAGGTCTTTTTGAATTGGTCGTATAGCTGCTGGCCCTCCGGGGTGTCGACCAGTTTGTCGTAGGCGGCGATTTTCTCGCTCAGCTCTTTGTCGCGGGTGTCCATCTGGCTGCGGTAGGTGGCGATATTGTTCGCGTCCTGATCCAGCGCCATACGCAACGAGATGGTGCGGATGCGCAGCATGATCTCGCGGATCTCGTCGCCGCCACGAATGCTCGGCAGCCACTGGTTTTCTACTGCGACTTCACTATCGCGAATGCTCGACATCTGCCCCAGCGCAAACACGCCGAGCAAGGCTACCAACACCGCGATCAGGGCGAACCCCAGGGCTGCCCGGGGAGCAATATTCAACTGACGAAGCAACATGACGAACGCCCTTATTCTTGTATTGGCCAGATTCAAGGGGCGAAAGCCATGGCAGTCCCCTCGTGTTAGCGGGCTATCGGCAGGTTGTATGATGACTTGAAGGGGAAATGAGTTTTTGTCGGACAAAAAAAATCCCCGTATCTTTCGATACGAGGATTTTTAATATGGTCGGGGTAAGGGGATTCGAACTCCTGACATCCTGCTCCCAAAGCAGGCGCGCTACCGGACTGCGCTATACCCCGGTAAAAAAAAGGCGACCTTTCAAAGATCGCCTTCTTCGATCAGCGCTTTTGGCCTCTGATCTTAAGATTCGATCCCAGCGCAAACTGGTTTCAAAAATGGTGGGTCGTGTGGGATTCGAACCTACGACCAATTGGTTAAAAGCCAACTGCTCTACCAACTGAGCTAACGACCCAAAAATGGTCGGGGTAAGGGGATTCGAACTCCTGACATCCTGCTCCCAAAGCAGGCGCGCTACCGGACTGC
Organism: Pseudomonas sp. P4_D7; assembly: GCF_056401755.1. Taxonomy (NCBI): domain Bacteria; kingdom Pseudomonadati; phylum Pseudomonadota; class Gammaproteobacteria; order Pseudomonadales; family Pseudomonadaceae; genus Pseudomonas; species Pseudomonas sp. P4_D7. Next base: position 23,511 of record NZ_JBFUIR010000039.1, read on the forward strand.
GCTATACCCCGGTTTGAAATTGGCTCCGTGACCAGGACTCGAACCTGGGACCCAATGATTAACAGTCATTTGCTCTACCGACTGAGCTATCACGGAACTACATATTTCAATTTACAACGGTGAAACTTACTGCATCTAGCCACTCGTTCGCATCGCTGCGTTCGTGTGTCTGAGGCGCGCTATTCTACAACCTAGAACACCTCTGTCAACCCCCTAAATTGCTTTCAAGTTAATGATTTGCAACTTATTTCAGATTTCAACTCAGTGAGCTGAGACCGTCTTGGCGACTGACTGCGGGGCGCACTTTACAAGCCTTTTCCTTTGAGTTCAACAGCCTAACGAAAAAAAAGGCCCCACAATGTGGGGCCCTCGTTTTTTCATTGGCGCTCAGGCTCAGTTGAAAACGATTTCGTCGTTCTCGACAGTGCCGGTTGCCGTGTCGCCCGGCATGAAGTGACCCGAGAGGATCAACTGCGCCAGCGGGTTTTCGATCCAGCGCTGAATTGCCCGTTTCAAAGGACGTGCGCCATACACCGGGTCGTAGCCAACGGCGATCAACTTGTCCATCGCCTCTGGACTGAGTTCCAGCTTCAGCTCGCGCTCGGCCAGACGGCTGCGCAGACGGCCCAACTGGATCTCGGTAATGCCCGCGATCTGATCCCGCGCCAAAGGCTCGAAGATCACCACTTCGTCGACCCGGTTGATGAACTCCGGACGGAAGTGCGACGTCAGCGCATCCATGACTGCAGCACGTTGAGCCTCACGATCACCGACCAGTTCCTGGATCTGTACCGACCCCAGGTTCGAAGTCATGACGATCACGGTGTTGCGGAAATCCACCGTACGGCCATGGCTGTCGGTCAGGCGCCCATCCTCGAGCACTTGCAGCAAGATGTTGAACACATCCGGGTGCGCCTTCTCGACTTCGTCCAGCAGGATCACCGAATAAGGCTTGCGACGCACCGCCTCGGTCAGGTAACCACCCTCTTCGTAGCCGACGTATCCCGGTGGTGCACCGATCAGGCGAGCCACGGAATGTTTCTCCATGAACTCGGACATGTCGATCCGCACCATCGCCTCTTCCGTATCAAAGAGGAATTCGGCCAGCGCCTTGCACAGCTCGGTTTTACCAACACCGGTCGGGCCGAGGAACATGAACGAGCCGCTCGGACGATTCGGGTCGGACAACCCGGCGCGCGAACGGCGTACCGCGTTGGCGACGGCGACCACGGCCTCTTCCTGGCCGATCACCCGTTTGTGCAACAGGCTTTCCATCTTCATCAGCTTGTCGCGCTCGCCCTCGAGCATTTTCGACACCGGGATGCCGGTCCACTTCGACACAACTTCAGCGATTTCTTCTTCAGTCACCTTGCTGCGCAGCAACTGGTTCTCGCTCTTGCCGTGCTGGTCGACCATTTGCAGGCTGCGTTCCAGGTCCGGGATCACCCCGTACTGCAATTCAGCCATACGGTTGAGGTCACCTTTACGGCGCGCGGCTTCCAGTTCCTGCCGCGACTGCTCGATCTTCTGCTGAATCTGCGCAGAACCCTGCACCTCGGCTTTTTCCGAGTTCCAGATTTCTTCCAGATCGGAATACTCGCGTTCGAGGCGGACGATTTCTTCCTGGAGTTTCTCCAGACGTTTCATCGCCGCTTCGTCGCTTTCTTTCTTCAGCGCCTGGGATTCCACCTTCAACTGAATCAGGCGACGTTCCAGACGATCGAGCACTTCCGGTTTGGAGTCGATTTCCATGCGGATGCGACTAGCGGCCTCGTCGATCAGATCGATGGCCTTGTCCGGCAACTGCCGGTCAGTGATGTAGCGATGGCTGAGCTTGGCCGCGGCGATGATCGCGCCGTCGGTGATTGCTACCTTGTGGTGAACCTCGTAACGCTCTTTAAGGCCACGCAGGATGGCAATGGTGTCTTCTTCGCTCGGCTCATCCACCAGAACTTTCTGGAAGCGTCGCTCAAGCGCCGCATCCTTCTCTATATATTGGCGGTACTCGTTGAGCGTGGTCGCGCCAACGCAGTGCAACTCACCGCGAGCCAGCGCAGGCTTGAGCATGTTGCCGGCATCCATCGAGCCTTCGCCTTTACCGGCGCCGACCATGGTATGCAGTTCGTCGATAAACAGAATAATCTGCCCTTCCTGCTTCGACAGTTCGTTGAGCAACGATTTCAGGCGCTCTTCGAACTCACCGCGATACTTGGCACCGGCAATCAGCGCGCCCATGTCCAGCGAGAGCAGACGCTTGCCTTTGAGGCCGTCCGGCACTTCGCCGTTGATGATGCGCTGGGCCAGGCCTTCGGCGATGGCGGTTTTGCCCACGCCTGGCTCACCGATCAACACCGGGTTGTTCTTGGTGCGGCGTTGCAGAACCTGAATGGTGCGGCGAATTTCGTCGTCACGACCGATCACCGGATCGAGCTTGCCATCTTCGGCGCGCTTGGTCAGGTCAACGGTGTACTTATCCAGTGCCTGCCGCGACTCTTCGTGGTTGGCGTCGTTTACCGCTTCGCCGCCACGCAGGTTGTTGATCGCGTTTTCCAGGGCTTTCTTGCTCACGCCCTGGCCGAGCAGCAACTTGCCGAGCTTGCTGTTCTCGTCCATCGCAGCGAGCAGCACCAGTTCGCTGGAAATGAACTGGTCGCCCTTCTGCTGGGCCAGACGGTCAGCCTGATTGAGCAGGCGCGCCAGATCCTGCGACATGTTGACGTCGCCGGTCGGGTTCTGGATTTTCGGTAATTGGTCGAGCTCTTTGGTCAGCTCTTTGCGCAAGCTGTTGACGTCGAAGCCCACCTGCATCAGCAGAGGTTTGATCGAACCACCCTGCTGTTCAAGCATGGCTTGCATCAAGTGCGCCGGCTCAATCGCCGGATGATCGTGGCCGACAGCCAACGACTGGGCGTCGGACAAGGCCAACTGTAACTTGCTGGTTAAACGGTCTATTCGCATAAGTCACCTTCCTTTTGAGCAGGCCGGACCTAAAAACCATCCTGAATAAAGAAACCTGCCAGATACCGCTATAGATGCGGTCGATTCTGCAAGATTCAAGCGTCAGAGCGTTGATTCAGGTCAGGCAAGTCTAGCGGGTGAGCCAGATAAGGGAGGCAAAGCGACCAGTGCGCGAAGCGCGACGGTAGGAGAAGAAGCGCGGATCAGTCACGGTGCAGAAACCGCCACCATAAACAGCGGTGACACCACGTTCAGCCAGACGCAGGCGCGCCAGCAAATAGATGTCAGCCATGAACTTGCCAGCATTGTGGCTTGGCACGAAGGCTGATGCCGCTTCCGGCAATTGCTTGACGAAGAATTCCCGAACCTCCGGGCCGACCTCAAAGGCTTGCGGGCCGATGGCAGGGCCGAGCCAGACCAGTACTTCTGCGGCCGGAACATCGAGACTGTCGAGGGTAGCTTCCAGCACACCCGCCGCCAGCCCCCGCCAACCAGCATGAGCCGCCGCGACACGGGTGCCGGCGCGATCGCAGAACAATGCCGGCAGACAGTCCGCCGTCATCGCCGCGCAGGCGATGCCCGGCGTTGCTGTCCAGCTGGCGTCTGCGGTCGCAACAATGCCCGGATCCGCATGCGCCACGGCAATTCCGTGCACTTGCTGCAACCAGGCAGGCTGTATAGAGAAGTGATCGGTCAGGCGTCGACGGTTCTCGGCAACGGCCTCAGGACGATCATCAACATGATCGCCCAGATTGAGGCTGTCGAACGGCGCCTCGCTGACACCACCCTCGCGGGTGGTGACGCAGGCTTTGACGCTGGCCGGCGCAGGCCAGTCCGGCGTCAGCCAGTTCATCCGATGAAGGCCTCGCGATCCTGCTTGAGCAGGGTCAGCAGCCAGACGAAATCTTCCGGCAGCGGTGACTCCCAGCTCATGCGCTCACCGGTCGTCGGATGATCCAGCTCAAGGAAGCGCGCGTGCAGGGCCTGACGCGGGAAATGCTTGAGGGATTCAACCATCGTCGGGTTCGCGGCTGGCGGAATGCGGAAACGGCCGCCATACGCCGGATCGCCGACCAACGGGAAGTTGATGTGCGACATGTGTACGCGAATCTGGTGAGTACGACCGGTTTCCAGCTTCACCCGTACGTGGGTGTGCGAGCGGAAGCGCTCCAGCACGCGATAGTGGCTGACGGCAGGCTTGCCGCCTTCCATCACCGCCATGCGCTGGCGCTGCTGGCCGTGGCGACCGATCGGGGCGTTGATCTTGCCCCCGGCAGTGACCACACCGATCACGATGCACTCGTAGATGCGGCTGACGCTGCGACTCTGCAGTTGCGTCACCAGCTTGGTCTGCGCCTGAATGGTCTTGGCCACCACCATCAGACCGGTGGTGTCCTTGTCCAGACGATGCACGATACCGGCGCGCGGGACATTGATGATGTCCGGCACGTGGTGCAGCAAGGCGTTGAGCAAGGTGCCATCGGCGTGACCGGCAGCCGGGTGCACCACCAGGCCCGCAGGCTTGTTGATCACCAGAATGTCGTCGTCTTCATAGACGATGTCGAGTTCGATGTCCTGGGCGATCCATTCGCCCTGGGCTTCCTGCTCGGCAGTCAGCTCAAGGATGGCACCGCCGTGCACGATGTCGCGAGGGCGGATGACCGCCCCGTCCACAGTCAGGCGACCTTCTTTGATCCAGGCGGAAAGGCGCGAGCGAGAGTGCTCAGCGAAGAGTTGGGCAGCGACTTGATCGAGGCGTTGGCCGCCCAATTCGGACGGCACCTCTGCGCGAAGTTCAATTTTATCGGACATGCTCTGACTGTGCGTCGGCACAGCTTTTGGTTTCGGCTGCGCGCTTGTGGTTAAATACGGCGTCTTTTGCCCCGAGGCTTTTCAACGGGGCGCTCATCATAACAGGACGGCCCCGCCCAAGACAGCGGCCGTCATAGGGACGCAAGCCGCCATGCAAGTGAAACACCTGCTGCTGATCGCCATCCTCGCATTGACCGCTGCTTGCTCATCGAAGGAAGTCGTAGACGAAAACCTCAGCGAAGCCGAGCTGTATCAGCAGGCTCAGACTGACCTGGACAACAACAGCTACACCAGCGCCACAGCCAAGCTGAAGGCTCTGGAGTCGCGTTATCCGTTCGGTCGCTACGCCGATCAGGCACAGCTGGAGCTGATCTACGCCAACTATAAAAACGCCGAGCCGGAAGCTGCAAAGTCTGCCGCCGAGCGTTTCATTCGTTTGCACCCGCAGCATCCGAACGTGGATTACGCGTACTACTTGAAAGGTCTGACCTCGTTCGACCAGGACGTCGGCCTGCTGGCGCGCTTCCTGCCGCTGGACATGACCAAGCGTGACCCGGGCGCCGCGCGCGACTCGTACAACGAGTTCGCCCAGCTGACCAGCCGCTACCCGAACAGCCGCTACGCGCCGGACGCCAAGCAGCGCATGATTTATCTGCGCAACCTGCTGGCCGCCTACGAAATCCACGTGGCCGACTACTACCTGACCCGTCAGGCTTACGTAGCCGCTGCCAACCGTGGTCGCTATGTCGTGGAAAACTTCCAGGAAACCCCATCGGTCGGCGACGGCCTGGCGGTGATGACTGAAGCCTACCAGCGTCTGCACCTGGACGACCTGGCAGCCACCAGCCTGGAAACCCTGAAGCTCAACTACCCGAACCACCCGAGCCTGCAAGACGGCCAGTTCGTGCCACGGGTTGCCGAAGCCGACAACCGTTCGTTCCTGAGCAAGGCGACTTTGGGTCTGATCGAGTCGCGTCCACCGCTGCCGCCGGGAGAAACCCGTGCCAACCAGGACGTGCAGAAGCAGTTCCAGGACGCGAAAGACGCAATTCCGAACGAGCTCAAGCCTAAAGACGAAAACGGCGACGTGATCGAAGAGCCAGAGCCTGAGTCGAGCAACACCGACCGCTCGTGGTTCAGCTACATGACTTTCGGCGTGTTCGACTGATCACACCGGATGTACAAAAAGGGAGATCTGCGGATCTCCCTTTTTCATTTCTGCGCTTTAATCCGCTGTGCGCTTGTCGGTAGCTTGGCTAAACTGCCGGATCATCAGTCGGAAAGCCGCTCATCATGCTTCGTTTATTGTTCTGGATCGTCGTGATTTTTGCCGCGATATGGTTGTGGCGTAAATTCAAGGCGCCTGCCGCGTCCAATCAATCCAACCGTGCCCCTCGCGAACAGGACGCCCCACCAATGGTGCGTTGCGCCCATTGCGGCGTGCATCTGCCGCGCGACCGCGCGCTGAGCGTGCAACAACAGTGGTATTGCAGCCAGGCTCACCTTGAGCAAGGCCCGGGTACCCGTGATCGCTGAGGCCACCCACGCCGACAGCAAACAGGCGCAGCGCCTGCTGCGCCTTTATCATCTCTACCGCTTGAGTATCGGCATCACGCTGGTGCTGCTGATCTCCAGCAACATGGACAACCGCCTGCTGACGTCGGCCAACGACGAATTGCTGCGCGGTGGCAGTTGGCTGTATCTGATCCTCAACATTCTGTTGGTAGTGTTCCTTGAGAACACCCGACGGCCAGCGCAGCTGTTCAGTCTGGCCCTCGTCGATGTCCTGCTTTTATGCGGTTTGTTCTTTGCTGCGGGCGGCGTCGGCAGTGCGCTGGGCAATTTGCTGATTGTCTCTGTGGCGATCAGCAACACCCTGCTACGGCGGCGCATCGGGCTATTGATCGCCGCCATCGGTGCGCTGGGCATCGTCGGCTCGAGCTTCCTGCTCGGCTTCAACCATGCCCTTAGCGCCAATGAATACTTGCAGGCCGGCACCCTCGGTGCGCTGTGCTTTGCCGCGTCGTTGCTGGTGCAGGGACTGATCCGCCGCCTCGAAGTCAGCGAAACCCTTGCCGAGCAACGTGCCAGTGAAGTGGTCAGCCTCGAAGCCCTCAACGCGCTGATCCTGCAACGCATGCGCACCGGCATTCTGGTGCTCGACGAGGCGCGGCGAGTGCAACTGGCCAATCACAGCGCGCAAACCCTGCTCGCGCAGTCGCACCTTCAGGGGCATTTGATCGATGACTATTCCACGGCGCTGGTCGATCGCCTGCAACTGTGGCTGAACAACCCGACCTTGCGCCCGCAGAGCCTGAAAATCCCCGGCAACGGCCTGGAACTGCAACCGAGCTTCATTGCCCTCGAACAAAGCCCCCACCAACAAACCCTGGTATTTCTCGAAGACCTCGCGCAAATCGCCCAGCAAGCCCAGCAACTTAAGCTCGCCGCACTCGGGCGCTTGACCGCCGGCATCGCCCACGAGATCCGCAATCCGTTGGGCGCCATCAGTCACGCCGCGCAGCTATTGGCTGAGTCCGAGGAACTCGATAGCGCGGATCGGCGTCTGACGCAGATCATTCAAGACCACTCCCAGCGCATGAACCGAGTCATCGAAAACGTCCTGCAACTGTCCCGCCGCCAGCAAAGCGCGCCGCAACGCCTGGATCTCAAGCCATGGCTGGAAAACTTCGTTGCCGAGAGTCGTGAACAGGCCAGCGAACGCCAGCAGATTCACCTGCGGATCAATTCGGGAGACTTCACCACGCTGATGGACCCGAACCAGCTCACGCAAATTCTCGACAATCTGTTACGCAACGGCTGGCGCCACAGCGCCCTGCTGCATGATCAGGCCGAAGTCTGGCTGTCGTTGTTCAGTGATCCCGACAGCCAGTTGGCGGTCCTCGAAGTGCAGGACAACGGCCCCGGCGTCCCGCTCGATCAACAGACGCATCTGTTCGAACCGTTCTTCACCACCAGCAGCCAGGGCACCGGCCTTGGGCTTTATCTGTCCCGTGAGCTGTGCGAAAGCAACCAAGCGCGCCTAGACTTTCAATCACGCCAAGGCGGCGGCTGCTTTCGCATCACCTTTGCTCACGGACGGAAACAAAGTTGAATACGAGCCCACGGCAAAAAATCCTCATCGTCGACGACGAACCGGATATCCGCGAACTCCTGGAAATCACCCTGGGACGGATGAAGCTCGACACCTACAGCGCACGCAATCTGGCTGAAGCCCAGGCGCTGCTGAACCGCGAGAGTTTCGATCTGTGCCTGACCGACATGCGCCTGCCCGACGGTACGGGGCTGGAGCTGGTGCAGCACATTCAGCAACGCTATCCACAACTGCCGGTGGCGATGATCACCGCCTATGGCAGCCTGGAAACGGCCATCAACGCTTTGAAAGCAGGTGCTTTCGACTTCCTCACCAAACCGGTGGACCTCACTCGTTTGCGCGAACTGGTCGGTACAGCCCTGCGCATGCCGGCGGCGGGAGGCAGCTTTACCTCCATCGATCGGCGCTTGCTCGGCGATTCGCCACCGATGCGCATTCTGCGCAAGCAAATCGACAAACTCGCTCGCAGTCAGGCGCCGGTGTACATCAGTGGCGAATCGGGCAGTGGCAAGGAACTGGTTGCGCGCCTGATTCATGAACAGGGGCCGCGCGCCAGCCAGCCGTTCGTACCGGTGAACTGCGGAGCGATCCCGACGGAACTGATGGAAAGCGAGTTTTTCGGCCATCGTAAAGGCAGTTTCACCGGCGCGGTCGAGGACAAACCCGGACTGTTTCAAGCCGCCCATGGCGGCACGTTGTTTCTTGATGAGGTGGCGGACTTACCGCTGTCGATGCAGGTAAAACTGCTGCGGGCGATCCAGGAAAAAGCCGTGCGCAGTGTCGGCGGCCAGCAGGAAAGCGTGGTCGATGTGCGGATTCTCTGTGCCACGCACAAGGATCTCGATGCAGAGGTCGCGGCCGAACGCTTTCGTCAGGACCTTTATTACCGCTTGAACGTGATCGAACTGCGCGTGCCGTCCCTGCGCGAAAGACGTGATGATATTGAAGTGCTGGCGGCCAGTATGCTCAAGCGTTTGGCCAAGGACACCGGCCAGCCGGCAGCACGCTTGCATCCACAGGCGTTGGCAGCGCTGAAGAATTACCGGTTTCCGGGGAATGTGCGGGAGTTGGAAAACGTGCTTGAGCGGGCACACACCTTGTGTGAAAACCGCACGATCGAGGCTGAAGATTTACGTCTGAGCGAAGGCAACTGCGCGGCGGACGGCGGGATTGCCGATCTGACCCAGATCGACAATCTGGAAGATTATCTGGAGAACGTTGAGAGGAAGCTGATCTTGCAGGCGCTGGAAGAAACACGCTGGAATCGCACGGCGGCGGCGCAGCGGTTGAGTCTTTCGTTTCGTTCGATGCGCTATCGGCTGAAGAAACTGGGCCTGGATTGAGGGCCCCTTCGCGAGCAGGCTCGCTCCCACAGTTGATCTTTGTCGGTCACAAAATCCAGTGTGGGAGCGAGCCTGCTCGCGAAAGCGATCTGCCAGGCTCAACAGATATATCTGACTAGATCCGGCCCTCGGGCGCATACGGCGCCGGATCAATAATCGGCGTCCTTCCCAGCATCACATCGGCAAACAACTGACACGACGCCGGCGCCAGCACCAGTCCATTGCGGTAATGCCCGCAGTTCAACCACAACCCGTCAAACCCCGGCACCCGGCCAATGTAGGGAATCCCCTCCGGCGAACCCGGACGCAACCCCGCCCAGTGCCCGACCACTTCGGCATCGGCCAACGCTGGCAATAACTCCACTGCCGAAGCCTTGAGACTTTCCAGCGCCACATCGGTCGGCGTCTTGTCGTAGCCTTCGTGCTCCAGCGTGCTGCCAATCAGAATGTGGCCGTCACGACGCGGAATCGCATAACGGCCCTTGGCCAAAACCATGCTCGGCAGAAAATCCGCCGCGCACTTGTAGAGAATCATCTGGCCTTTGACCGGTTCAACCGGCAGCGTCAGGTCCAGCGTCTTGAGCAAATCACCGCTCCACGCACCGGCCGTCAACACGATCTGATCACCTTTGATCACGCCGTTGGAGGTTTCGACGCCGACGACCTGCGCGCCCTCACGGACGAATCCGCTGACCTCGCACTGTTCGTGAATCGTCACGTTCGGCAGTGCCTGTAGGGCCGCCTTCAACGACTTCACCAGACGCGGATTGCGCACGTTGGCGACATCGGCCATGTAGATCGCCCGCGAGAAACCGCCACCGAGGACCGGCACCGCATCATGCGCCGCCGAGATATCCACAGCCCGCAACGGGCGGTTTTCCCGCTCGGCCCAGGCCAGCGCTTCGGCTTCGTCGTCCAGATCCAGCCAGTACAGGCCCGTGGTGTGCACTTCAGGATCAACGCCAGTGTCGGCAAACAAACGCTCGCCGAGCTGTGGATAAAAGTCCTGCGACCAGTGCGCCAGTGCGGTAACCGCCGGGCTATAGCGCCACGGATACAACGGCGAAACGATACCGCCGCCCGCCCAGGACGATTCCTGGCCGAGGTTCGAGCGATCGAGCAGCACCACGCTGCGCACTTCGGAGGCGAGATTGTAGGCGGTCAGCAGGCCAATCACCCCGCCACCGACAATCACCACTTGCTGTTGCCTGGTCATGTTTGATCCAACCGTAAAAAAGACAGTGGGCGCAAGAGGCACCCGAAAGAAAGCGCCTCAGCGGCCCCAGCAATCCTTGGTGGTCAGCCCGGTAGTCGCGTTGTTCATGCTTCTGACGCCGGTGTTGGTCAGGGTGAAATCCCCGCACTTGTCGGTGGCCATGGACGTACCCGTTTTGCGGGTAGCGGTCAGCAGGAAGGTCTGGTCAGCGATGGTCGGGGTGATGGTGTAGAAATCATTGCCCGTGCTCAGACCAGTGATGCCGGTATAGACATTGTTCTTGGTGTAGAAACGCTCGAGGGTTTGCGCCTGCTCCGAGAGCAGTGACACCACTTCGGCGCGACGGCCTTTTTTCAGGTACTCGGTATAGCTCGGTGCGGCGATGGTGATGACGATACCGATGATCGCAATCACGATCATGATTTCGATCAGGGTGAAGCCTCGGTTGAATCTGCGCATGCCTCAAACTCTCACTTACTGTATTTGTCGCCACATGATACGACGGCTGCCACCGCCGCCCTTTTCCACAATGATCGTGATGGTGCCACTGGTGTCGGTCGTCCCCTTGCGCTTGCCATCGCTGGAGACGAAGTTCAGGGTCGGAATGCCACCGGTGAATATCACTCCGCTGGAGATCGAGTCATTGCTGTCGACCAAACCGTCAGAGCTGGTGTCTAGCACGGCGTAATTGAGCATCTTACCGCTGAACGCATCCAGTTCGACCAGTTTGCCGGTACCAAAACTCGCACAGGGATCAGTGGTATCAACGCTCGCCGTGGTAAAGACAATACGGCCCAGCACGATACTCGCCTGATTGATCACCCGCTCGCCAGTCAGCACGTTGTTGTACACCAGCGGAAGATACCAGCCCTTCTCCCCCGGATAAGTCGTCTCATTTTGAGTTGTGGTCAGGAATTGCCCGGAGCTGCCGGAGAATGAACCGGTTATCGCCTGCGCCTGCAAACTGCTGACGGTGAGCTGTCCCGAGCCCCCATCGGCATCCCACACCGAGTAAAACGCCTGCAAATCCTTGTTGGCCTTGTCTGCAGTTTCGTTGAATTTACCGGTACCGACGAAAATCTGTTTGCCACCCAATGAATTGTCCGCCAGCAATGGTTGCGCGGTGATCGGCTGACTCGCGCCGCCTGCCGTGGTGAACAGCGGCTTGCCGGAAAACGCCACGCCCCAGCTTTCAGGCGCAGTAGCACTGAGGTCAAACTTCCACAATCGCCCTCGCAAGTCACCGCCATAGGCAGCCTGCACCACATTTTGCGAATTGACCTTGAGCTTCACCGACGACAGACCGTTAGTGGTTTCCGAACTGTCGATTACGATTTTCTTGATCAGCGAACCATCGCGTACGTCCAGCACATACAACGCCGCCACGCCGGAGTTGCTGCCGTAACCGTTGGAAATGAACGCCGCCCAGCGACCATCGGCCAAGCGGGCCACTTCCGGCCGGGCGTAGGCATAACCCAGATCATTGAAAACATTGGCGGTGTTCGCAGTCGTTGGCCCACTCACTTCCCACAGCGCACGCATTACGTTGCCAGCCGAAGCGTCGAACAGTTGCAGCGCATAGAACGTCTTACCGCCGGCGCCGGTGCCGCCGATGGCCAAGGTTTTCCAAGCGCTGTTGAATTGCGCGTCATAAACCCCGACCGGGCCATCGACCAGAAACTTGTGGCTGACACCGTTGATGTAGGTCGGATCGGCAATCAGCCGCAGCGACGGCAATACACTCGACGGCATATAACCGTAACGCCGGGTGCCGTTGGCCGAGTTGATCACGTTGACGAAACCGTCGTTGGCATTTACCACCAGGCTTGCATTCATGTTCGCCGCTTTAGTGGTCAGGTAGGAGGTGTAAGAGGTATCGCCCGACAGGTCTGAGGCGGTTTTATCGGTAGGTGAAGCCAGCACCAATGGCGAATTGATGATGTCGCCCAATAACACGCTGCGTGACTTGAGCCCGGTTTTGTTGATGCCCTTGCTCCACTCCACCAGGTCAATTCCGGTAATGCCGGTGGGCAGCCCCTGACTCAGCGTGGCCTGCTGTGCGGCGGAAAAATTTCCGTAGGCCAGCGTCACAGCGGCGTTGCTTGCGGTGTTCCAGGACTGATAGGTCGGTGCGGTCGCACCTGGCACGATTGTCGTGTCAGTGTTCCAGAGTGCTGTCGATGTATTAACGGTTCCGGTCGAGGTAAAGCCGAATGACTTGATCGTGCCGCGCCAGTCCTTGGGATCGTAAGTGGTCTGATAAAAGCTGCTGCCACTGCTGATCGTTGTCCCACTGACGGTGCCCGCCCCGCCGGAGCCGGCCTTGGAAGTGATATCGCTCAATGCCGAGGACAGCGCATTGTTGAGACCCGTGCTGTCGGTGGCCTGATAGTACCGGCCTTGCCCGTAACTTGCCGCGTCAGAGAGCATGTCGTTGTCGGCGGTGAACCCCACGGTATAGGTGTTCATGTTCTGCTTGGGAAAATCCACCGCGTTCCAACTCTTGCCCGCCGCGTCGGTACCGGTCGAGCGCATGTCGATATCGAAGGCGAACTTGGCGATGTCATCCAGATACAGCGTGTCCCCTTCGTTGTCACCATTGAGATTGTTGCCGTCATTGTTGACGCCGTCCCAGTTCGGCAAACGGCTGCCGCCCAATGGGTCGTTAGTCGGGAAGGTTCGGTCGAAAGTGGGTAGACCGTCGGTAATCACGACGCCGTAGTTTTTCTGGCAGCGATACTGAATCGGGCTCGTGTAGGTAGTCGGCGTGCTGTTGTAGTACGGCGCCATACCGCGCATGTAGCGGGTGATTTCGTAATAGGCTTCCGCCAACGGCGTGTTGGCCACGGCGCTCAAGCCGTTTATGGAAGAGATCAGTGCGTTGTAATTGGTGTCGGCCTGGGCTTGAGTCACGCTGCCGGACACCGGCGACAAATCGGTGATCGATCGGGCGATGAAACCACCATTGCCCGAGTTGGTACTGGTGGCCGGGTTGAAGGTCGATAGGCCCATACGCAGGGTGCGGTTGCTGCTGACCAGTGCTGTGGAAACGCTTCGCGCAACATTCATTCGGTAGTCGTTGGGAATTGCTCCTGTGGTGAAGTCACGGGTGCCATTGCTCGTAGCCAGGCCGACGATATAGGAAATGTAATCGGCGGAATATCGGGTGTTCTCATTGCCTACGGGGTCGGGCAGCTTCAGGCATAACGGCGCCACGCTGTTGTTGTAGAACGCATAGGCGCCGCCCGAGCACCCGGAGGTCGGCAGGCTCGATAGAAACACCGTGTCGCCGGTGATCTGCGGAGCATTGAGCGCAGAGCACAATCCCAGGAAGGCATTGCACTGCCGGGCGGGTGCACGGTTGATGTTCGGATCAAATCCGGCGGCGTAAATGATGCTGTTCATACTCCCCGAATCATCGATCAGCAGCATCACATTCGGTGGCACCGCTGCAGCACTCAACAGCGGCGAATCGGACGGCGTGAATGCATAGACGGGCGTCGCCAGATACAAGCTCAGCAGCAGGCCGAGCAGCAGCGATGTGCAGCGTTCAATACTTCGCATAGACACTCTCCACCACACTGCGCGAGCTGCCGGCAATGCCGACAGCAGTGACGCGATACAACGTCGCCGAGGTGTTGCTCGGCACGTTGACGGCGGTCAGTGTGGTGCCAATGTTCTGCACACCATAGAAACCATTACCGGTCGCAATCCAGGTCACACCCGAGGTCGAGTTGAACCCCGCCGCACTGACCACCGACGACTCCGCCGGCGGTGCGCATTGGGTGGTGCCGCTGCACACGGCGAGCGAATAACTGTCCAGTTGCACAGCGCTCTCCCCAACACGCAGAACCGCCTCGGCCGTCTGGAACGACTGATTGCGCAGGCTCACACTGCCGGCCATTTTTTCCTGCAGGTTGGCGCTTTGCATCGACGACAAACCAATCAGGGTCAACAACAGCAGGAATACCAGACTGACCAGCAACACCATGCCGTGCTGAGTCTGACGGGTGTGAAGAGAAATCCTCATCAGCGCGCCCTCACTGCAAGCGGTTGCGCAAAGCGGCAACCACGTTGAAGGTTTGACTGCGCACCCGGTTGTTCGGGTCGGTTAGGGTCAGGCTCAGGCGCACACTGCGGATACGCGCCGGGTCGCTGGGGTTGGCGTTGTAAGTCGAGGCCGCCACATCCGTCGCGGAACTGGCCAGACCGAAGGTGACGTTGAATGCACTGACATTGTTCACCAACACCTGCTGGGTCGGCGTTCCGCTGCCGGTGCCCATGAGAATCTGATTGTTGCTGAAGCTGTAGATCAGACGCCGGATCGGGAACGCGATCTGCCCGCTCGCCGGTGACCGCAAGCCGGTATAGGCCGTTGCGCTATTGCGGCAGTCGGAGAGCACCGTCCAGGTTGGCGTGCCCCCGCCGCTGCCGATATCGGCGGTGACCAGCGTCAGTTTAAGGTTCGCATTATCCCAACTGATCGGGAGGACCTGTGCGGCGTTGAAATCCCCCGCCGAACTGGAATCCGTGATGGTGCCGAGACAACCGAACATCCCGACCATGCGAATTTCCTGAATCATTTTGCTCAACACAAAACGCGCGTCTTCCTGCATCGCTGCGGCACTGTTCTGGCTGACATAGGTATTTTTTGCCGCAATGAAAATCTGCACCACACCCAGCACCACGATGAGGCCCAGTGCCAGCGCGATGAGCAATTCGATCAGGCCGAAACCACGTTGATGGCGCCTCATGGTGTGGCCACCGGATCGACTGCGGCGCGACTGCTCAGGACAAAACTGCGTTGAGCGCTGGCGGTGTTGGCTGCCCGCGCATCGCTCCAGTTGATGGTGATGGTGTAAACGCGCTGATTGAGGCTGATGCTACCGGTGGCCGTCGGCCCGCCGAAATTGCTGATATTGGTGGAGAAGTCGTAGAGGTCTTGATCGCGGGCAACGCTCAGATTGCCCGAGGTCGGCGGTGTGACAGTGTAGTCAGCGCCGGAGTTGGCGCGGATGYGGTCCATCATGTCGTAGGCGATGAAACTGGCCTGACTGGTCATCCGTGAGCTGTCGGTGTACTTCAGCGCATTCAGTTGCACGGCCGCCGCGCCCAGCAACCCGACCGTCAGTATCAGCAACGCGACCAGCACCTCGATCAGCGTCATGCCCTGCTGTGCGTGTTGACTCCCTGCCCTCATCCGCAAGTTCCACCCAATTGAATTCGTCCGTTCAAACACACGTTCAGCGTCCTGCTTTGCGTTCCCAGCGTGTAACTTATGGCCACCGCCGTCGACGGTGCCGCCAGACCGCCAAGGTTGTTGAAATCCAGTGCGGTCACTCCTGAGGGTAGCGTCAGAGTCGCGCCGCTGCTCATCGCGGGAACAACCCGCAACACATTGGCCGGATTGCCAGTACTGTCGTAGACCGCCAGCTCACCGGTCCAGACGCTGCCACCAGCGGTTGGACGCAAGCGCAGCGTCGTACCACGGTCGATGGCCTCGAGCCTGGCGAAATTGATCGCCCGCTGCAGGTCGCCCATTTCGGTGTCGGCCTTGCTGCCCTGAACCGAACGGGTGAATGCCGGCACCGCCAGGGTGATCAGAATCACGAAGATCGCGATCGCAACCAACAACTCGATCAGCGTGAAACCTTTTGTACGAAGATCCATCGATGCCCTCCGTTGCCGTCGGCTATACCTGCTTCTACACGCTAGAACATTCAACCGGCCCGCGTCGGTTGATTTGCCATGCCCGGCGCACGGAGCGCGCCGTTCATCACACTCCACGGAGGGATTTTTCATGCCGCAACAGGGTTTCAGCCTGATAGAACTGCTTATGGGACTGGCGATTGGCGCAATTGTTCTGCTGCTGGTCAGTCCGGCGTTTGCCGCGCTCAAAGAATCGAACCATCGGGATCAAGCGGCGCAATCGCTGCTCGATGGCCTTCGCAACGCCCGCACACTGGCCATCACGCGCAATCAGAGCGTGGTGATTCATGGCATCAACGGCGACTGGAGTCAGGGCTGGCGGATCATTCTGGATATCAGCGGCAAGGGGCAGAAAGACAGCAACAATCCACTGCTACAAGAAAGTGTGAGCGACACGCAGGTGCCAATTGTCGGCAATTGGTCGGTGAGTCGTTACGTACGTTTCAGCAGTCTGGGGCAACCGCTGATGCCCGGGCGGGCATTTCAGGCAGGGACATTACATGTCTGCTCGGCTCGCGAGCCGGTCAGCCAGCGTCAGATAGTACTGGCGGCGACCGGCCGTGTACGCCTGAACAGCCAAGAGACTGAGCAGGCGCTGTGCCACAAAAACCAGCGTGTCAGATCGAACGCACGCGCAGCTCTTTAGGCATCGAGAACGTGATGTTCTCTTCGCGACCGGCCAGCTCATCGGCACCGGTGGCACCCCAAGCCTGCAGTTGCTGAATCACACCACGCACCAGTACTTCCGGCGCGGAGGCACCGGCGGTGATGCCGATACGCTCAACGCCATCGAACCAGCTCTTTTGCAGGTCTTCCGCGCCGTCAATCAGGTAGGCCGGTGTGGCCATGCGCTCAGCAAGCTCACGCAGACGGTTGGAGTTGGAGCTGTTCGGGCTGCCAACCACCAGCACCACGTCGCACTCGTCGGCCAGTTGCTTGACCGCGTCCTGACGGTTTTGCGTGGCGTAGCAGATGTCGTCCTTGCGCGGACCGCCGATGGCCGGGAAGCGCGTGCGCAATGCATCGATGACGCGACTGGTGTCGTCCATCGACAGCGTGGTCTGGGTCACGAAAGCCAGTTTATCCGGGTTCTGCACCTGCAACTCGGCGACGTCATTCTCGTCTTCGACGAGGTAAATCGCGCCGCCATTGCTGCCGTCGTACTGACCCATGGTGCCTTCGACTTCCGGGTGTCCGGCGTGGCCGATCAGAATGCACTCACGGCCATCGCGGCTGTATTTAGCCACCTCAATGTGCACCTTGGTCACCAGAGGGCAGGTGGCGTCGAACACTTTCAGGCCACGTCCGGCGGCTTCGGTGCGTACGGCCTGGGATACGCCGTGAGCACTGAAGATCACGATAACGTCGTCCGGCACCTGATCCAGCTCTTCGACGAAGATCGCCCCGCGGCTGCGCAGGTCTTCCACGACGAACTTGTTGTGCACTACTTCGTGGCGCACGTAGATCGGCGGCCCGAAGACTTCCAGGGCGCGGTTGACGATTTCGATCGCCCGGTCCACGCCAGCGCAGAAGCCACGGGGGTTGGCGAGTTTGATTTGCATGCTGTGCCTCGTGTCTTGCGCGCGAAAACAATGAAAAACCACTGTAGGAGCGAGCTTACTCGCGAAGGGGGCGTCACCTTCAACATCTCTGTTAGCTGACACACCGGTTTCGCGAGCAAGCTCGCTCCCACATTTGACCTTATACAGTCAGTTACAGCGCTTTAACGTTGATGATTTCCACGTCAAAGGTCAGCGTCTTGCCCGACAGCGGGTGGTTGAAGTCGATGGTCACTTGCGTGTCGTCGAACTCTTTCACCACACCCGGCAGCTCAGTATTGGCCGCGTCATTGAAGATCACCAGCAAACCCGGTGACAACTCCATATCGACGAACTGCGAACGCGGAATGATCTGTACGTTCTGCGGGTTCGGCTGACCGAAGGCGTTTTCCGGCTCGACGGTCAGCGTGCGCTTGTCGCCGGCCTTGAAGCCGAACAGCGCCGCTTCGAAACCCGGCAGCAGGTTGCCGTCGCCGACCTTGAAGGTCGCCGGGGCTTTGTCGAACGTACTGTCGACGGTGTCGCCGTTCTCCAGGCGCAATGCAAAGTGCAAGGTGACTTCCGTGTTCTGGCCGATGCGTTGCTCAGCCAATACCTGTTCAGTCATGAACGGCTTCTCCGGTCTTTTTACTTTTGAACATATCCAGTGCCAGCATCACCGCACCAACAGTGATGGCGCTGTCGGCGAAGTTGAACGCCGGGAAGTACCAGCGGTTCTGCCAGTGCACCAGAATGAAATCGATCACATGGCCCAAGGCAATGCGGTCATACAGATTGCCCAGCGCGCCACCCAGCACCAGCGCCAAAGCGACGGCCAGCCAGGTTTCGTTGCGGCCCAGGCGCTTGAGCCAGACCACCAGCACCGCACTGACCACAATCGCGATCAGGGCGAACAACCAGCGCTGCCAGCCGGAGCTGTCCGCCAGGAAGCTGAACGCCGCGCCGGTGTTGTAAGCCAGGGTCCAGCTGAAGTAATCAGGAATGATCACGATCTGCTGGAACATTTCGAGCTTGCCTTCGAAGTAGAACTTGCTGGCCTGGTCGATGACCAGAACCAGCAAACTCAACCACAGCCAGCTCAACCGTCCAAAACGGCCAACGGCATTAGGCATAGTGACGAACCTCGCCAGCGCCGCTGATGTTGTCGACGCAACGACCGCAGATTTCCGGATGCTCCGGGTTCACACCGACGTCTTCACGGCAGTGCCAGCAACGGGCGCATTTCGGGAAGGCCGATTTGACGATCTTCAGCTTCAGGCCGCTGACTTCAGTCACTACTGCATCGGCCGGAGCCTGTACGAACGGCGCAACGCTGGCTGTCGAAGTGATCAATACAAAGCGCAGTTCGTTGCTCAGCTTGGCCAGATCGGCGCTCAGGGCGTCTTCGGCGTAGAGCGTCACTTCGGCTTGCAGGTTGCCACCGACAGCTTTCGCTGCGCGCTGGATTTCCATTTCTTTGTTGACCGCTACTTTGACCGCCATCACGCGTTCCCAGTAGTCGCGGCCCAGTTCAACGTCGGCCGGCAGTTCGGTCAGACCTTCGTACCAGGTGTTGAGCATGACCGATTCGTTACGCTCGCCCGGCAGGTATTCCCACAGTTCGTCGGCGGTGAAGGCGAGGATCGGCGCGATCCAGCGCACCAGCGCTTCGGAGATGTGGAACAGCGCGGTTTGCGCCGAGCGGCGGGCCTTGCTGTTGGCGCCAGTGGTGTACTGACGGTCCTTGATGATGTCGAGGTAGAAACCGCCCAGCTCCTGCACGCAGAAGTTGTGGATCTTCGAGTAAACGTTCCAGAAACGGTATTCGCCGTAGTGCTCTTGCAGCTCACGTTGCAGCAGCAAGGTGCGGTCGACCGCCCAACGATCCAGCGCGAGCATTTCTTCAGCCGGCAGGATGTCGGTAGCCGGGTTGAAACCGCTCAGGTTCGAAAGCAGGAAGCGCGCGGTGTTTCGGATACGACGATAAGCGTCCGCACTGCGTTGCAGGATCTGATYGGAAACCGCCATTTCACCGGAGTAGTCAGTCGAAGCAACCCACAGACGCATGATGTCGGCGCCCAGAGTATCGTTGACTTTCTGCGGCGCGATCACGTTGCCCAGCGACTTGGACATCTTGCGACCGGCTTCGTCAACGGTGAAACCGTGGGTCAGCAGTTCGCGGTATGGCGCGTGGTTGTCGATGGCGCAACCGGTCAGCAGCGACGAGTGGAACCAGCCACGGTGTTGGTCGGAACCTTCCAGGTACAGGTCGGCACGCGGGCCGCTCTCGTGACCCATCGGGTGCGAACCGCGCAGGACGTGCCAGTGCGTGGTGCCCGAATCGAACCAGACGTCGAGGGTGTCGCTGATCTTGTCGTACAGCGGCGCTTCGTCGCCGAGCAACTCGGCAGCGTCCATCTTGAACCAGGCTTCGATACCTTCGACTTCAACGCGTTTGGCCACTTCTTCCATCAGCTCGACGGTGCGTGGGTGCAGTTCGCCGCTTTCCTTGTTGAGGAAGAACGGGATCGGCACGCCCCAGTTGCGCTGACGCGAGATGCACCAGTCCGGACGGTTGGCGATCATCGAGTGCAGACGCGCCTGGCCCCAGGCCGGAACGAATTTGGTGTCTTCGATGGCTTTGAGCGAGCGCACACGCAGGGTGTCACCGCTGGTTGGCTCTTTGTCCATGCCGATGAACCACTGCGCGGTGGCGCGGTAGATCAGCGGGGTCTTGTGGCGCCAGCAGTGCATGTAGCTGTGTTCGATGACGGTGGTGTGCAGCAGCGCACCGACTTCGGTCAGTTTGTCGACGATCGCCGGGTTGGCCTTCCAGATGAACTGGCCGCCGAAGAATTCCAGCGACGGCACGTACACGCCGTTGCTCTGCACCGGGTTGAGGATGTCGTCGTTGACCATGCCATATTTCTTGCAAGTCACGAAGTCGTCCACGCCGTAGGCCGGAGCGGAGTGAACCACGCCGGTACCAGCGCCCAGTTCGACGTAGTCAGCCAGATACACCGGCGACAGACGGTCATAGAACGGATGACGGAAGTTGATCAGTTCCAGCTGTTTACCGGTGGTGGTCGCGATGACCGAGCCTTCGACGCCATAGCGCGTCAGGCAGGCTTCGACCAGCTCTTCAGCCAGTACCAGCAGCTTGTCGCCGATGTCGACCAACGCGTAGTTGAATTCCGGGTGAACGTTGAGCGCCTGGTTGGCCGGGATGGTCCACGGGGTGGTGGTCCAGATCACGATCGAGGCAGGTTTGCCCAGCGACGGCAGACCGAACGCGGCAGCCAGTTGGGCTTCGTCAGCGATCGGGAAGGCGACGTCGATGGTCGAGGACTTTTTGGTCTCGTACTCGACTTCCGCTTCAGCCAGGGCCGAACCGCAGTCGAAGCACCAGTTCACAGGCTTGAGGCCCTTGAACACGAAACCGCCCTTGACGATTTCAGCGAGGGCGCGGATTTCACCGGCCTCGTTCTTGAAATCCATGGTCTTGTACGGGTTGGCCCAATCGCCCAGCACGCCGAGACGGATGAATTCGGACTTCTGCCCTTCGATCTGCTCGGTGGCGTAGGCACGGCACAGTTCGCGGGTCTTGTCCGCGCCCAGATTCTTGCCGTGGGTCACTTCAACCTTGTGCTCGATCGGCAGGCCGTGGCAGTCCCAACCCGGAACGTACGGCGCGTCGAAGCCCGACAGGGTCTTCGAGCGGATGATCATGTCCTTGAGAATCTTGTTCAGTGCGTGACCGATGTGGATCGTGCCGTTGGCATACGGAGGACCGTCGTGCAGAACGAACTTCGGACGATCCTTGCCAATCTCGCGCAACTTTCCGTACAGGCCAATACTGTCCCAGCGCTGCAGGATCTGCGGTTCGCGCTGTGGCAGGCCGGCCTTCATTGGGAAGGCGGTGTCCGGAAGGTTAAGCGTGGCTTTATAGTCGGTCATTTAAGGCTCTTCATTAGCGATGGGCGCTAGGTGCGGCTAGTGCACGGGCGGTGGCGACATCCGCATTGATCGCCGTTTTCAATGCCTCCAGGGAGGCGAAGCGCTGCTCTTCACGCAGCTTTTGGTGGAAAACCACCGTCAAACGCCGGTCATACAGATCGCCGGCAAAATCTAGAAGATGGACTTCAAGGTGGGCCTTGCCATCACCTTGTACCGTGGGTCGTACGCCGATATTGGCGACACCGGGCCAGGTCTTGCCGTCGATATCGACATTCACCAGGTACACACCTGTGAACGGCACGCGACGACGTTTGAGTTGAATGTTGGCAGTGGGCGTACCCAGTTGCCGGGCCAGTTTCTGGCCATGCAGCACGCGACCGGCAATGCGGTACGGGCGACCGAGCAAACGTTCGGCCAGGGCAAAATCGGCGGCAGCCAATGCATTACGCACCTGCGTACTGCTGACGCGAATGCCGTCCAGCTCGACGGTTTGTGCCGCTTCAACGGTAAAACCGTGCATCTGCCCGGCCTGCAGCAGGAAGTCGAAATCGCCGAGGCGGTCGCAACCGAAGCGGAAGTCGTCACCGACTTCCAGATGCTGCACGCCGAGACCATCAACGAGGATGGTGTCGACGAACTCGCTGGCGCTGAGCTTGCTCAAGCGCTGGTTGAACGCCAGGCACAACACCCGGTCGACGCCTTCGGCAGCCAGCAATTGCAGCTTGTCGCGCAAGCGGGCCAGACGCGCCGGCGCGGTCTCGGGGGCAAAGAATTCCCGTGGCTGCGGCTCGAAAATCACCACGCAGCTGGGTACGCCCAACTCGAGCGCACGCTCACGCAGTCGGGCCAGGATAGCCTGGTGACCACGGTGAACACCGTCAAAGTTGCCAATAGTGGCGACGCAGCCCCGATGCTGGGGGCGCAAGTTGTGGAGGCCTCGAACCAGCTGCATAACGCGCTTCTTGCTCATAAAGTGGTCGATTATAACCACACCCGACGGTCGACGACAGGCAACACCGTAACGCAAAGTGAACGAGCCGACAAAACTGCCGGCCCGCGCCTGTTTATAAAGGGTAAAACCTTAACTCAAGGCCTTGCGATTGAAGTCGCGCAAACGGAAACCAAGCAGCAGCAACATACCGAAATAGGCGACCACGCCCGCCGCGACCAATGCGCCCAGACGCAGGAAGCGCTCAAGCATGTGCCCTTGGTCCCACGCCGGCATGAAATGCATGCCAACCAGTAACACCGCCGACATCACCGCCACCGCGACCACAAGCTTGAAGGCGAACTTGGCCCAACCCGGTTGCGGCTGATACATCTGCTGCTTGCGCAGTTGATAGAACAGCAACCCGGCATTCAGGCAGGCACCGGCGCTGATCGCCAAGGCCAGACCGGCATGAGCCAGCGGGCCGATCAACATCAAGTTGAACAACTGCGTGCACACCAGAGTGAATATTGCGATTTTCACCGGGGTACGGATGTTCTGCTGCGCATAGAAGCCCGGCGCCAACACCTTGATCACGATAATCCCGAGCAGACCGACAGAATAGGCAATCAGTGCGCGCTGAGTCATTTCCGCGTCGAAACCACTGAATTGACCGTACTGGAACAGCGAAACAGTCAGCGGCTCAGCGAGAATTCCCAGCGCCAGCGCACAGGGCAGCACCAGCACAAAGCACAGACGCAGGCCCCAATCGAGAATCCGCGAATATTCGTGGCGATCCTTGCTCGCGTAGGTTTTTGCCAGCGTCGGCAGCAAAATTGTCCCCAATGCCACGCCAAGCACACCGGATGGCAATTCCATCAAGCGGTCGGCGTAATACATCCACGACACCGAACCCGCGACCAGAAATGAGGCGAAAATCGTGTTGATGATCAGCGAAATCTGGCTGACCGAGACACCGAGAATCGCCGGCAGCATCTGCTTCATCACGCGCCAGACACCGGTATCACGCAGATTCAGACGCGGCAGCACCAGCATGCCGATCTTTTTCAGGTGCGGCAGTTGATAGAGCAACTGCGCCAGACCGCCGACCAAGACCGCCCAACCCAATGCCATGACCGGCGGATCGAAGTACGGCGTGAGGAACAGCGAAAACACAATCATGCTGACGTTGAGCAACGTTGGCACAAAGGCCGGCACTGAGAAACGGTTCCAGGTATTGAGGATCGCCCCGGCCAGCGATGACAGGGATATCAGCAATATATACGGGAAGGTCACCCGCAACAGATCGGAGGTGAGCTGGAATTTTTCCGGCGTATCGGTAAAACCGGGCGCGGTGGCCCAGATCACCCAAGGCGCGGCGATCATGCCCAGCGCAGTGACAACCGCCAGCACCAACGTCAGCAAGCCCGATACGTAGGCAATGAACGTGCGCGTCGCCTCTTCGCCCTGCTGGCTCTTGTATTCGGCCAGAATCGGCACGAATGCCTGCGAGAAAGCGCCCTCGGCGAAGATCCGCCGCAGCAGATTGGGCAGTTTGAAGGCAATAAAGAAGGCATCCGTCGCCATCCCGGCGCCGAATGTACGGGCAATCAGCGTGTCACGAACAAAGCCCAGAATCCGGGAAAGCATCGTGATAGAGCTGACGGCGGCCAACGATTTGAGCAGATTCATTGAGGGAATTTGTGCCTGTCGATAAACAGCAGGCGAACAAAGCGCCTACTTGTGCGATACTCCGCGCCGCAGCAGCACAGAGCCAAAGCTCGCGAGTTTACAGGTCAAGCGCCGGAAATAAATATCCCGCCTCTTTATACCTACCACTTAGCGGAACGTTTCAAGTGCCCTTGACAAGACTTCAACTCATCGGCATGATTCGCGGCCTATTTTGTTTGCTATTTCCTAAAAAGTCTTTCGAGGAGCTCGACGGTGGCCAACTCACCTTCCGCCAAAAAACGTGCAAAACAGGCTGAGAAGCGTCGCAGCCACAACGCCAGCCTGCGTTCCATGGTTCGCACCTACATCAAGAATGTAGTTAAAGCCATCGACGCAAAAGACGCTGAAAAAGCTCAAGCTGCATACGTTCTGGCTGTGCCAGTTATCGACCGTATGGCCGATAAAGGCATCATCCACAAGAACAAGGCTGCTCGCCATAAGAGCCGCCTGAATGGCCACGTCAAAGCGCTGAAAGAAGCTGCTTAATCCGACGTAGTCATTAAAAAACCGACCTTAGGGTCGGTTTTTTATTGCCTGTGATTTAGCAAATCCAGCGCAAAAAAAATGTAGGAGTGAGCCTGCTCCGGGCGGCGTTCCGACGATGGCGGTTAGTCAGATGTACAT
>NZ_JBFUIR010000040.1:0-64079 GCF_056401755.1 Pseudomonas sp. P4_D7
CGCGATAGCGGTGGGTCAGTCAATTAATTTTGTCTGACACACCGATATCGCGAGCAGGCTCACTCCTACAAGGGTTTTGAGTTGAAGCTTAAGGCTTGGCAGCAGCCAGGATCAGCGCCTTCATTTCTGCTACCGCAGACTTGAAGCCCACGAACAACGCATGCGCCACCAGCGCATGGCCGATGTTCAGTTCGTTGATGCCTTTGATCGCCGCTACGGCTTCAACGTTGTGGTAGTGCAAGCCGTGACCCGCGTTAACGATCAGGCCTTGGGCCAGACCAAACGCCACGCCATCGGCGACACGCTTGAGCTCTTCTGCCACTTCGGTCGGGGTTTCGGCATCGGCGTAACGGCCGGTGTGCAGTTCGATGGCCGGCGCACCGACACGCTTCGACGCTGCGATCTGGCGCTCGTCGGCATCGATGAACAGCGACACTTCGCTGCCGATCTTCGACAGACGTTCAACCGCTGCCTTGATGCGCTCTTCCTGTCCCGCCACATCCAGGCCACCTTCAGTGGTCAGCTCCTGACGGGTTTCCGGGACGAGGCAAATGTGCGCCGGACGAATGCGTTCGGCAAACGCCATCATTTCTTCGGTGACGCCCATTTCGAAGTTCATGCGGGTTTGCAGCACATCCTTGAGCAGCAAGACATCGCGCTCCTGGATATGCCGACGGTCTTCACGCAGGTGCACGGTGATGCCATCGGCCCCCGCCTCTTCCGCGTCCAATGCCGCCTTGACCGGATCCGGGTAGCGCGTGCCACGAGCCTGACGCAGGGTGGCGACGTGGTCGATGTTCACGCCAAGAAGAATGCGATTGCTGGTGGTCACGGATGCGCGCTCCTGAAGAAAAAGATTCGGCGCACAGCATACACGGTGAAGGGTCTGTTTACGTCTGGGCGCGGCGGCAACGGGATGCTGGCTGAGTGCAGGGCAAGGCGCGAGGAACGAAGTTTGGTTGCGCCAAATGAGTTCCGAGCAACGCGGCCCTGCGCGCAGCCAGCGCCCGTTGCGCCGCGTCCAGACGTAAACAGACCCTTAGGGCTTGCGAAACAGCTCGCGACTGACGAGAGGGCGACCGCCCAGGTGAACAGCCAGTGCCTGACGCATCAAGCGCTTGGCGGCGGAGAGCGCGCCGGGGGCGGTCCAGTCGGCTTCGGCCATGGCCAGTAATTCGACGCCGTTGAACAGGCCGGGTTGCAGCAGAAAGACCCGCTCAAGCCCGGCATCCACTTGCAGACGATAAAGACCATCCGGCGCAACAGGTTCGCCATGGACGTCGGTATTCAACGAAAAGCCGTAACCGAGATCGTCCAGCAGCCGCCATTCGAAGGAGCGCAGCAACGGCTCCAGTGGACGACCTTCGGCCAATGCCAGCAAGGTCGCGGCGTAGTGATCGAAGACACCCGGGTGCGGGTCTTCGGCAGGCAGCAGGCGAATCAGCAATTCATTGAGATAGAGACCGCTGAACAGCGCTTCACCGTTGAGCCACGCCGAGGTGCCAGAGCTCTCCATGCGCCCGACGTTCTTCAGCTCGCCCTTGCCACGAAACTCGACTTCCAGCGCCACGAACGGCCGCGCCAATGTCCCGGCCTTGCCCCGCGCACTGCGCAACACCGCCCGCAGCCGACCTTGCGGCGTGAGGAAGTCCACCAACGCACTGGTTTCGCGGTAGGCGCGAGAATGCAGGACGTAGGCGGGTTGGGCGGGAGGCGGGTTTTGCGACATGGAGCTCTCATTGATAAAAACGCGGTTTTTTATTCACCCCAAAACCAATGTGGGAGCGAGCTTGCTCGCGAAAGCAGGGTGTCAGTCAACAAATATGTCGTCTGGCACTACGCCTTCGCGAGCAAGCTCGCTCCCACAGGTTTTTTCGGTGTTGCGACAACCGTGTACTTACAGGTCGCCGTAACCCAGCGAACGCAGCGCACGCTCGTCATCGGACCAGCCGCCCTTCACCTTGACCCACAGGTTGAGCATGATCTTGGAGTCGAACAGCAGCTCCATGTCCTTGCGCGCTTCGGTGCCGATGCGTTTGATACGCTCGCCCTTGTCGCCAATGATGATCTTCTTCTGGCCGTCACGCTCAACGAGGATCAAAGCATGAATGTGCAGGGTCTTGCCCTGCTGCTTGAACTCTTCGATTTCGACGGTGATCTGGTACGGCAGCTCGGCGCCCATCTGGCGCATGATTTTCTCGCGCACCAGTTCAGCGGCGAGGAAACGGCTGCTGCGGTCGGTGATCTGGTCTTCCGGGAAGAAGTGATCGTTCTCCGGCAGATGATCAGCGATAACCTTTTCCAGCGCGTCGAGGTTGTGCCCGTGCTGCGCGGAGATCGGGATGATCTGCGCGTTCGGCAACTGCTCCTGCAACCAGCTCAGGTGCGGCATCAGCTCGGCTTTGTCTTCGATGCGGTCGGTCTTGTTCAGCGCGACGATCAATGGGCCGGTGACGTACTGCACGCGTTCCAGCACCATCTGGTCTTCATCGGTCCACTTGGTGCGGTCAACGACGAAGATCACCACGTCGACGTCTTTCAACGCTGCCGAAGCGGTTTTGTTCATGTAACGGTTCAGGGCCTTTTCGCCACCCTTGTGCATACCAGGGGTATCGACGTAGATCGCCTGCACGTCACCTTCGGTTTTGATCCCGAGCATGTTGTGGCGAGTGGTCTGCGGCTTGCGCGAGGTAATGGCGAGCTTCTGGCCAAGGATGTGGTTCAGCAGCGTCGACTTACCGACGTTGGGACGGCCGACGATGGCAACATAGCCACAGCGAGTTGCGTTTGTATCAGTCATTGCCATTCTCCACGCCCAGGGCAATCAGTGCTGCGGCGGCCGCTACCTGTTCGGCAATACGACGGCTTACACCCTGACCTCGGCTTTTTTCATTCAGTAAGACAACTTCGCACTCGACGAAGAAGGTTCGGCAGTGCGGCTCGCCCTGGATATCCACCACTTCGTAGCGTGGCAGTTCACAACCGCGCGATTGCAGGTGTTCCTGCAGGCGGGTCTTCGGATCCTTGTTGGTATCGACCAGCGTCAGGCCTTCGAACTCGCCGGCCAGCCAGGCCAGCACGCGCTCGCGCGCCATGTCCATGCCGGCGTCAAGGTAGATCGCGCCGATCAAGGCTTCGAGGGCATCGGCCAGAATCGATTCGCGACGGAAACCGCCGCTTTTCAACTCACCGGAACCCAGTCGCAGGTAATCGCCAAGGTCGAAACCGCGAGCCAGTACGGCCAGCGTCTCACCTTTTACCAGGCGTGCGCGCAAACGCGACAACTGGCCTTCGCGGGCCAGCGGGAAGCGATCGAACAGTGCCTCGCCGGCGACAAAATTGAGGATGGCATCGCCGAGGAATTCCAGACGCTCGTTGTTGCGCCCGGCAAAACTTCGGTGCGTCAGGGCCAGCAGCATCAGCTCCTGATCCTTGAAGGTGTAACCGAGCTGGCGCTCGAGACGGCTTAGAGAAACGCTCACGGTTTACCCACGCTGAGTTCGTGGCTGAATTCCACTGCCATCGCCGGGATGCGGCGCAGGCCTGGGACAATTAACGCTGTGTTCAAAAATTAAATCCTGGCGATTGCGAAGCCGATTGTGCCGGCTCCAGAAATGCATTCGGCGCTGTGGTCAACAGCGCCGTGTGTAATTACTTGATCAGGCCAACCCGCGAAAAATTCGGCAGGTGACTGAGTTTTGATTCCGGCCAGCTCATCCAGACCGCGAAGGCCTTGCCGACGATATTCTGGTCTGGAACCATGCCCAGCAGATCTTTGGGAATGTTCGGATCATCCCAGTAGCGACTGTCGTTCGAGTTGTCGCGGTTGTCGCCCATCATGAAGTAGTGCCCGGCCGGCACGGTCCAGGTATGGTCCGGCGTGGCGCGGTAACGGCTCATTTCCTTGCGGATCAGGTGTTCGGCAGCGCCGAGTTTTTCTTTGTAGAACTCGGCGCTGCCGAGCATGCCTGGCTCCGGGCCGACCAACTGTTCGGCCACCGACTCGCCGTTGATGAACAGACGCTTGTCAGCGGTGTAACGCACCGTATCGCCCGGCAAGCCGACTACACGCTTGATGTAATTGACGTTCGGATCACTTGGATAGCGGAACACCATCACATCACCGCGCTGCGGATCACCCACTTCGATGATTTTCTTGTCGATCACCGGCAGACGGATCCCGTAAGAAAACTTGTTCACCAGAATGAAGTCGCCGACGTCCAGGGTGGGTTTCATCGAGCCCGAAGGGATCTGAAACGGTTCCACAAGGAACGAGCGCAGCACCAGCACGATGAACAACACCGGAAAAAACGACTTGCCGTATTCGACCAGCAGCGGCTCTTTGTTCAGTTTTTCAACGACCACTACATCAGGCTGGCTGACACTGCCTTGATAGGAGGCAATGGCAGCACGCCGACGCGGCGCCAGGATCAACAGATCAAGCAACGCCAACAGGCCGCAGACGAACACGGCGATGACCAGCAACAGCGGGAAATTTAGTGACATAGGACCTAACTATCCAACCTGAGCACTGCTAGGAAGGCTTCTTGTGGAATTTCCACGTTGCCGACCTGCTTCATGCGTTTCTTACCGGCCTTTTGCTTCTCGAGCAGTTTCTTCTTACGGCTGACGTCACCGCCGTAGCATTTGGCCAATACGTTCTTTCTGAGCGCCTTGACGGTTGTCCGGGCAACGATCTGACCACCAATGGCGGCCTGAATGGCTACGTCGAACATCTGACGAGGAATCAGTTCTTTCATCTTCTCGGTCAACTGGCGACCTTTGTAGTGCGAGTTGTCACGGTGCACGATCAACGCCAGGGCATCGACCTTGTCGCCGTTGATCAGCACGTCCAGTTTCACCAGATTAGCCGATTGGTAACGATCGAAATGGTAATCCAGCGAAGCATAGCCGCGGCTGGTGGATTTGAGACGGTCGAAGAAGTCCAGGACCACTTCGTTCATCGGCAGGTCGTAGGTGACCTGCACCTGATTGCCGAGGAACAGCATGTCGACTTGAACGCCACGCTTCTCGATGCACAGGGTGATGACGTTGCCCAAGTGTTCTTGCGGCACCAGAATGTTGGCCCGCACGATCGGCTCGCGCATGTCTTCGATCGACGACACATCCGGTAGCTTGGATGGGTTGTCGACGTAAATCGTTTCACCGGTTTTCAGCACCAGCTCGAAAATTACCGTTGGCGCAGTGGTGATCAGGTCCAGGTCGTACTCGCGCTCGAGGCGCTCCTGGATGATTTCCATGTGCAACATGCCAAGGAAGCCGCAACGGAAGCCGAAGCCCAGTGCGTCGGAGCTTTCCGGGGTGTACTGCAACGACGAGTCGTTGAGGGTCAGCTTCTGCAGCGCTTCGCGGAAGTCCTCGAAGTCGTCGGAACTGACCGGGAACAGACCGGCGTAAACCTGTGGCTGAATGCGTTTGAAGCCGGGCAGCACTTCAACGTCCGGGGTCGAGGCCAGGGTCAGGGTGTCACCGACCGGTGCACCGTGAATGTCCTTGATGCTGGCGATGATGAAGCCCACTTCACCGGCTTTCAAATCAGTGGTGGCGGTGTGTTTAGGGTTGAACACGCCCACGCTGTCGACCAGATGAATCTTGCCGGTGGACTTGACGAGGATCTTGTCGCCCTTCTTCACGCGGCCATGACGTACACGTACCAGGGAAACAACGCCCAGGTAGTTGTCGAACCACGAGTCGATGATCAACGCTTGCAGCGGATCTTCAATGTTGCCGGTCGGCGCAGGAATGGTATGCACCAGGCGCTCGAGTACTTCGTCGACACCCAGACCGGTTTTGGCGCTGCAGGTAACGGCGTCGGTGGCATCGATGCCGATGATTTTCTCGATTTCGTCTTTTACGCGATCAGGATCAGCCTGCGGCAGGTCGATCTTGTTCAGCACCGGCATGACTTCAAGGCCCTGCTCGATCGCGGTGTAGCAGTTGGCTACGGACTGAGCTTCAACGCCCTGACCGGCATCGACCACCAGCAAGGCACCCTCACACGCAGCCAGGGAACGGCTGACTTCGTAGGTGAAGTCGACGTGGCCCGGGGTGTCGATGAAGTTCAGCTGGTACTTGATGCCGTCTTTGGCGGTGTAATACAGGGTGACGC
Organism: Pseudomonas sp. P4_D7; assembly: GCF_056401755.1. Taxonomy (NCBI): domain Bacteria; kingdom Pseudomonadati; phylum Pseudomonadota; class Gammaproteobacteria; order Pseudomonadales; family Pseudomonadaceae; genus Pseudomonas; species Pseudomonas sp. P4_D7. The sequence continues at coordinate 6,131 of NZ_JBFUIR010000040.1, forward strand.
TGTGGGCCTTGATGGTGATCCCGCGTTCACGTTCCAGGTCCATGGAGTCCAGCACCTGGGCTTCCATTTCACGCTCGGCCAGGCCGCCGCACATCTGGATGAAGCGATCGGCCAGCGTCGACTTGCCATGGTCAATGTGGGCGATGATGGAGAAATTGCGGATATGACTCAAATCACTCACGGATCAACACTCAAAAAGGCTGCAGGCATAGCCCGCCGAAAAATAGCCGGGAATTGTACCTGATACACGGCGCAAGCGTCACGTTCGCCTGTCACCCGGATTGCATGCAAAAACGCCCCGATCTGTCGACCGAGGCGTTTTCGAGGTTTAAAACACAGGTCAATCGCCTGTCATCAACCGGCTCTTCGCAGCAGCCAGACACCCGCCAGCGCACAGACCCCGGCCGGCACCAGCACCGCAAACAGCGGCGAGAAACCAAACACCAGGCTCGACGGGCCGAGCAAATCCTGGACGATACGGAAGGTGAAGCCCACCAGCACGCCGGTAAACACCCGCTGACCGAGGGTTACCGAGCGCAGCGGACCGAAAATGAAGGAGATCGCCATCAGCACCAGTGCTGCGGTCACCAGCGGCTGCAACACCTTGACCCAAAATGCCAACCAGTAGCGGCCGTTGCTCAGGCCCTGCTCGGACAGATAGTGGATGTAGCCCCACAAACCACTGATCGACAGCGATTCCGGTGCCATGACCACGGTGCTGAGCAATTGCGGGCTCAACGCCACGTCCCATTGCTCGCTCGGGGTATTGACGACTTCGGTGCTGCGTTCATGGAACAGCGTGGTGGCAACGTCGGTGAGCTGCCACTTGTTGCCGTCGAACTCGGCCTTCTTGGCGAAACTCGAACTCAGCAGGTGACGCTCTTTGTCGAAGTGATAACGGGTCACGCCATACAGCAGGCCGTTGGGTTGCACGGCGTTGATGTGGATGAATTCTTCACCCTGACGGTGCCACATACCGTGCTTGGCACTTTGCGCGTCGCCGCTGCCCTGCGCCAGCGAGCGATTGGCCTGGGCCATGCTCTCGGTCGCCGGCGCGACGTATTCGCCGATCAGCACGCCAGCCAGCATCAGCACCAGCATGGGCTTCATTACAGCCCACACGATACGGCCGATGGACACGCCAGCGGCGCGCATGACGGTCAGCTCACTGCTACTGGCCAGACTGCCGAGGCCGATCAGGCAACCGATCAACGCCGCCATCGGCAGCATTTCGTAGAGACGGCGTGGCGCGGTCAGCAACACAAAGCTCAGAACATCGACGAGGGTGTAGGTGTCGCTGACGTCGCCCATCTCATCGATGAAGGCGAACAAGGTTGCCAGACCGAGAATGATTGCCAGCACGGCAATGATCGCCATGAACACGCTGCTGCCGATGTAGCGGTCGAGTTTAACCACGGGCCACCTCCAGCGCTGCAGCGCGACGGCTGGCCATCTTCAGACGCAGCGGCTCCCAATAGAGCAAACCGAGACCGATGAACAGGAAGATCGCATGCACCCACCACAGGCCCAGGGCTGGCGGAATCTTGCCTTTTTCAAGGGCGCCGCGGGCGGCAATCAGAATGGTCAGGTAAGCCATATAAAGAAGAATCGCCGGCAGCAGCTTGAGGAAACGCCCTTGGCGCGGATTGACTCGCGACAGCGGCACCGCCATCAGGGTCACGATAAACACCAGTAGCGGCAGGGACACACGCCATTGCAGTTCGGTTTTGGAGCGGATGTCATCGCTGCCCAGCAGAGACGAGGTCGGCATGGCGTCACGGTCGGTGACTTCTTCGCTGACGTCTGGCTTGGGCAGCAGCACACCGTAGGTTTCGTAGTGAATGGCGCGGTAATCGGCCTGACCCGGGCTGCCGTCGTAGCGGTAGCCGTTATCGAGGATCAGATAGCGGTTGCCGTCGGGGCGCACTTCCTGGCGACCGCTTTCGGCCACCAGCACGGAAATCCCGCGATCCTTTTGATCGGCACCGAGGTTTTTCTGCGAAATGAATACGCTGCCCAGATTGACGCGATCGTCGCTCAGGGTCTCGGTATAGGTGACCCGAGTGCCATCACGCAGGGCCTGAAAGCGACCCGGCTCGAGGGTGTCGAATTCGGTCAGGGCGTCTTGCTTGTTCAGCAGCAACTGGAATTGATTGGCGCCTTGCGGGGCCAAGCCCAGGCTCAGCCATGCCACCACCAGTGCCACCAGCGTCGCCGGGAACAGGGTCATGCGAAACAGCTTCTGCTGGCTCATGCCGGTGGCCGAAAGCACCGTCATCTCGCTTTCCAGGTACAGGCGACCGTACGCCAGCAGGATCCCGAGGAACAGGCCCAGCGGCAGAATCAGTTGCAGGAACCCCGGCAGACGAAAGCCCATGATCAGGAACAGCGAGCCCGGATCGAGCTGGCCGGCAGCGGCCTGAGCGAGGTATTTGATGAAACGACCGCTCATGATGATGACCAGCAGCACGGCACTCACGGCGCTGAGGGTCAACAGGACTTCGCGGGACAGATAACGGAAGACGATCAAACCAGACACTCCAGGGTTGTCAGGCTAAGGCGGCCAAACAAGCAAACACATCGACCGGCCCGCAACGCAGAGCCGTCGAAAAAAGATGCGGCATTATCCTGTGATTGAGGGCGCCTGTCACTGCGCACACTCATCCATGTCTGTAATCCTTTGCAGATCGTACAACCTAGGGGGCTTTCTCAATTAGTTTTCACACCGCGCCGGGTCTGCTGTTGTGCTGGGCAAGGCGCGAGAAGCGTGGTTTGGTCATTCCAAATAAGCTTCGAGCAACGCAGCCCTGCACAACAGCAGGCCCGGCCCTTCGGGTTGTGCCTTAAAGCCGGCCAGCCTGCGTTGCAGGCCTTGGAAAGGGAACAACCATTCCCAGCGGCCTGCGCCTTGCCTGGCTGGCTTTAAGGCGACAACGCGGTGTGAAAACTAATTGAGAACGCCCCCTAGGGTTGTCAGGCGCGGGGAGCGGGGTTCAAACTGCGGCCCTTGTCGCAGGCTTTGGCCTGCGCCTCTTCTCTCTATAAGCAGGCGACTGCGGACACCGTCGAACGCCTGCGTGTTGACCATTCATTCAGGGATCCGGACATGGAACTGGTTGTAAAAAGCGTTAGCCCAGAAACGTTGAAAACCGCCACCCTGGTGGTTGCCGTCGGCGAAGGCCGCAAACTCGGTGTCGCCGCCAAACAGGTCGACGAACTGAGCGGTGGCGCGATCAGCGCCGTCCTCAAGCGTGGCGATCTGGCTGGTAAAGTCGGTCAAAGCCTGCTGCTGCACAGCCTGCCGAACCTGAAAGCCGAGCGCGTGTTGCTGGTCGGCGTGGGCAAGGATGAGGAACTGGGCGACCGTCCATTCCGTAAAATCGTTGCCGGCATTCTCAACACCCTGAAAGGTCTGGGCGGCAGCGACGCCGTGTTGGCACTGGATGAAATCATTGTCAAAAACCGCGACAGCTACGGTAAAACCCGTCTGCTGGCAGAAACCCTGGTTGATGGCGAATACACCTTCGACCAGTTCAAGAGCCAGAAAGCCGAACCGCGCGCCCTGAAGAAAATCACCCTGCTGACCATCAAGGCTGCTCAGGCCGAAGTGCAGCGCGCGGTGAATCACGCTACCGCGATCGCCAACGGCATGGCCTTCACCCGCGATCTGGGCAACCTGCCGCCGAACATCTGCCACCCGACCTTCCTTGGTGAACAAGCGAAGAACCTCGGCAAAGAGTTCAAGGATCTGAAAGTCGAAGTCCTCGACGAGAAGAAGATCAAAGCCCTGGGCATGGGCTCGTTCTACGCCGTCGGCCAGGGCAGCGAGCAACCGCCGCGCCTGATCGTCATGCAATACAACGGCGGCAAGAAATCCGAGAAACCGTACGCACTGGTCGGTAAAGGCATCACCTTCGACACCGGCGGCATCAGCCTGAAACCGGGTGCCGGCATGGACGAAATGAAGTACGACATGGGCGGCGCAGCCTCCGTGTTCGGTACCCTGCGTGCCGTGCTTGAGCTGAAACTGCCAATCAACCTGGTGTGCATCCTCGCCTGCGCGGAAAACATGCCGAGCGGCAATGCCTCGCGTCCGGGCGACATCGTCACCACCATGAGCGGCCAGACCGTGGAAATCCTCAACACCGACGCCGAAGGCCGTCTGGTGCTGTGCGATGCGCTGACCTACTCCGAGCGTTTCAAGCCGCAAGCGGTGATCGACATCGCCACCCTGACCGGCGCTTGCGTCGTGGCACTGGGCGCACACACCTCGGGCCTGCTGGGCAACAACGACGAACTGATCAGCCAACTGTTGAGCGCTGGCCAGACTGCCGACGACCGCGCCTGGCAATTGCCGCTGTTCGACGAATACCAGGAGCAACTGGACAGCCCGTTCGCCGACATCGCCAACATTGGCGGGCCGAAAGCCGGCACCATCACTGCTGCGTGCTTCCTGTCGCGCTTCACCAAGAACCTCAACTGGGCGCACCTGGACATCGCCGGCACCGCATGGACCAGCGGCGGCAAGGACAAAGGCGCAACCGGTCGTCCGGTGCCTCTGTTGACCCAGTACCTGCTGGATCGCGCCAAAGCCTGAACCCGCTGACGGGCGGCGTTACCTTCGGGTGACGCCGCTTGCTGCTCTGGAACCGCAATGACCAAAGTCGACTTCTATATCCTGCCCAGCGCTGACCCTTCGGCGCGCCTGGACTTTGCCTGCAAGCTCACCGAGAAAGCCTGGCGCATGGGCCATCGCATCTACCTGCATTGCAGCGATGCCGCTCAGCGCGACGATCTCGATGCGCGCTTGTGGGCATTCAAGGGCGAAACGTTCGTGCCGCATGGCCCGGCTGACAGCGAACCGGACGGTTTGATTGTGTTGGGATTGGGTGATGACTGCGGTCAGCACCAGGATTTGCTGGTCAACCTCGACCTGAAAGTCCCGGCCTTCGCCAGCAAATTCGCCCGTGTGGCGGAAGTGGTGGTGGAAGATCCGACAATTCGGGCGGCCGCGCGGGAGAGTTTCCGTTTCTACCGCGAACAGGGCTATCCTCTGCAAGACCACCGTTTACAGCGACTCTGAGCATTCCAATGGACACTCCGAAACCGCAACAAAAGTCCGCACACCTGTTGGATGATCTTGAATCGATCCGCCAGTTGCTCGGCGATGACAACCTGCAACCACCGCTGTTGACCGACACGGTCGACGATGGCGAACAGGAACAGATTCCGATGTTGTTTGACTCTGTCGGCGCCGAACCGGCCGCAGTCGCAGTCGAACCGCAACCCGCTCCAACTCCGGCGCCGGCCGCGCAACCTGCGCCCCACGCGAATAAAGGCCCGGACGCCCTGCTCCACCTGGACAGCGAACTGCGCGCCGCCGCGCAATTGATCATGCAAGACGTGATCGACGACTTCGCGCCGCACATCGAAACCGAAATCAAGCGCCGCCTCGACGCACGCATGGAACGACTGCTCAGCCAATACGAATAACCCCCCAACCCCTGTGGGAGCCAGCCTGCTGGCGATAGCAGCACCTCGGTTTTCCTGAAAAACCGCAGCGCCTGCATCGCGAGCAGGCTCACTCCTACATTTAGATCCCCGCCAGGCCTCCCCCGCTCGCCCTCGGCCCCATGCCCCGCTATACTCGTCGGCTTTTCCTGAATTAATGCCAATAGGGTCCCGCCGCGCATGGATAAGACCTACCAGCCGCACGCCATTGAAACTTCCTGGTACAACACCTGGGAGTCCGAGAACTACTTCGCCCCGCAAGGCGCGGGCGACTCCTACACCATCATGATCCCGCCGCCGAACGTCACCGGCAGCCTGCACATGGGTCACGGTTTCAACAACGCGATAATGGACGCCCTGATCCGTTTCCGCCGCATGCAGGGTCGCAATACCCTGTGGCAGCCGGGCACCGACCACGCTGGCATCGCTACGCAAATGCTGGTGGAGCGTCAACTGGAAGCCACCGGCCAGAATCGTCACGATCTGGGCCGCGAGAAATTCCTCGAGAAGGTCTGGGAGTGGAAGGATCAGTCCGGCGGCAACATCAGCCGTCAGATCCGCCGCCTCGGCTCGTCCGTCGACTGGAGCCGCGAGCGCTTCACCATGGACGACGGCCTCTCGGAAGCGGTCAAAGAAGCGTTCGTGCGCCTGCACGAAGACGGTCTGATCTATCGCGGCAAGCGTCTGGTCAACTGGGACACCAAACTGCACACGGCGATTTCCGACCTCGAAGTGGAAAACCACGACGAGAAAGGTTTCCTGTGGAACCTGAAGTACCCGCTGGCCGACGGCGCGAAAACCGCTGATGGCAACGACTTCCTGATCGTCGCGACCACCCGTCCGGAAACCATGCTCGGCGACTCCGCCGTCGCGGTTAACCCGAACGATGAGCGCTACCAAGCCCTGATCGGCAAATTCGTCGAGCTGCCACTGGTTGGCCGCCGCATCCCGATCATCGCCGACGATTACTGCGATCCTGAATTCGGCACCGGCTGCGTGAAAATCACCCCGGCCCACGATTTCAACGACTACGAAGTCGGCAAGCGCCACAACCTGCCGCTGCTGAACATCTTCGACAAGAACGCCAACGTGCTGCCGGCAGCCCAGGTGTTCAACCTCGACGGCACGCTGAACGACAGTATCGACGGCGCGATTCCAGCTGAGTACGCCGGTCTTGAGCGTTTTGAAGCGCGTAAGCAAATCGTTGCTGCGTTCGACGCCGCCGGCCTGCTGGTCAGCGTCAACGACCACGGCCTGAAAGTACCGAAAGGCGATCGCTCCGGCACCATCATCGAGCCGTGGCTGACCGACCAGTGGTACGTGTCGACCAAGCCTTTGGCCGAGCCTGCGATTGCCGCTGTTGAAGACGGCCGTATCCAGTTCGTGCCGAAACAATACGAAAACATGTACTTCTCGTGGATGCGCGACATCCAGGACTGGTGCATCAGCCGTCAGCTGTGGTGGGGCCACCGGATTCCGGCCTGGTACGACGAGTCGGGCAAAGTCTACGTCGGTCGCGACGAAGCCGAAGTGCGTGCCAAGCACAACCTCGGTCCGGACGTTGCCCTGCAGCAGGACAACGACGTACTCGACACCTGGTTCAGTTCGGGTCTGTGGACGTTCTCCACTCTGGGCTGGCCTGAGCAGACCGAATTCCTGAAGAAATTCCACTCCACCGACGTACTGGTGACGGGCTTCGACATCATTTTCTTTTGGGTTGCCCGGATGATCATGCTGACCATGCACCTGATCAAGAACGAGGACGGTACCCCGCAGGTTCCGTTCAAGACCGTGTATGTGCACGGTCTGGTGCGCGATGGCCAGGGCCAGAAGATGTCCAAGTCGAAGGGCAACGTCCTTGACCCTCTGGACATCATCGACGGTATCGAGCTGGAAGAACTGGTGCAGAAGCGCACCTCCGGCATGATGCAGCCGAAACTGGCGAAGAAGATCGAGAAGCAGACCCGCGACGAGTTCGCCGACGGCATCGCCAGCTACGGCACCGACGCCCTGCGCTTCACCTTCTGCTCGCTGGCCTCGACCGGTCGCGACATCAAGTTCGACATGGGCCGCGTTGAAGGCTATCGCAACTTCTGCAACAAAATCTGGAACGCCGCGCGTTATGTTCTGGACAAGGGCGAAGACTGCGGCCAGAACGGCGAAGCCTATGAGCTGTCGCTGGCAGATCGCTGGATCATCTCGCAGCTGCAACGCACCGAAGCCGAAGTGACCCGTCAACTCGATCAGTTCCGTTTCGACTTGGCGGCGCAAGCGCTGTACGAGTTTATCTGGAACCAGTACTGCGATTGGTACCTGGAACTGTCCAAGCCAGTGCTGTGGGACGAGAACGCGCCGGTTGAGCGTCAGCGCGGCACTCGCCGTACGCTGGTTCGCGTACTGGAAGTAGCGCTGCGTCTGGCGCATCCGTTCATGCCGTTCATCACTGAAGAAATCTGGCAGCGCATCGCGCCGCTGGCCGGCATTCAGGGCAAGACGATCATGCTGCAAGCGTGGCCAGTGGCCAACGAAGAGCGCATCGATCCGGCTGCCGAAGACGACATCGAATGGCTCAAGGAACTGATGCTCGGCACGCGCAACATCCGTGGCGAAATGAACATCGGCCCGGGCAAACCACTGCCGATCTACCTGAAGAACGTCAGCGCTGAAGACCAGCGCCGTCTGACCGAGAACGAAGCGCTGCTGAAGAAGCTGGCGCGCCTGGAATCGATCACCGTTCTGGCGGCTGGCGAAGAAGCGCCGCTGTCCGCCACCGCGCTGGTTGGCGAGATGGAAGTGCTGGTGCCGATGGCCGGCCTGATCGACAAGGGCGCTGAACTGGCGCGTCTGGACAAGGAAATCCTGCGTCTGCAGGGCGAAGTCCAGCGCGTTGGCGGCAAACTGTCCAACGCCGGTTTCGTCGACAAGGCCCCGGCCGAAGTCATCGAGAAGGAACGCGCCAAACTGGCCGAGGCTGAACAAGCCTTGGGCAAACTGGCCGAGCAGCACGCGCGGATTGCCAGTCTGTAACTGGTAAATCGCATTAAAAAGGCGCGCCACCCGATCGGGTGACGCGCCTTTTTTATTGCCTACTTTCCTTCATCCAATGCCAATCCCTGTGGGAGCGAGCTTGCTCGCGAAGAGGCCGTGTCAGGCGAAAGTGATGTTGACTGAGAGGACGCTTTCGCGAGCAAGCTCGCTCCCACAGAGATCGGTGGTGTTGCTGATATTGAGTTCGCAGCGGCTGGATGTGGGACAATACCCGCCACTTTCAGCCATACCCGAATCGATCACGCCCATGAACGCCCCCCGCACACCCAAACCTGCGCGCAAGAAGCCTGATTCCGCGACCCCGGCCAAGACCGTCGAGCCGCGTGAAAAGGCCAGCCTGCACCCGCGCAATCGCCATCAGGGTCGTTACGACTTCCCGGCGCTGATCAAAACCACGCCGGAACTGGCGAAGTTCGTGATCACCAACCCGTACGGCAAGGAAAGCATCGACTTCGCCAGCCCCGATGCGGTGCGCGTGTTCAACCGGGCGCTGCTCAAGTCGTTCTATGGCATCCAGCATTGGGACATCCCGGCAGACTACCTCTGCCCGCCAGTTCCAGGCCGTGCCGATTACGTGCACTTCCTCGCCGATTTGCTGGCGAGCATGAACGACGGCAAGGTCCCGCGCGGCGCGATCGTCAACGTGCTGGACATCGGCATGGGCGCCAACTGCGTGTATCCGCTGATCGGTAACAGCGAATACCGCTGGCACTTCCTCGGCTCGGAGATTGATCCGACTGCTGTGGCGGCCGCCAGAGCCATCGTTCAGTCCAACGACCTGAACAAAGTCATCCAGCTGCGTCAGCAGGAAAACCGCAAGCACATCCTGATTGGCTTGCTGGAGCCGGGCGAGCGCTTTGACCTGACCATGTGCAACCCGCCGTTCCACGCCTCGATGGACGAAGCGACCAAGGGCAGCGAGCGCAAATGGCGCGCACTGGGCAAGGCTGACCCGAAACGCAAACTGCCGGTGCTGAACTTCGGCGGTCAGTCGGCGGAGTTGTGGTGTGAAGGCGGTGAAGCGCGTTTCGTGACGCAACTGATCGCCGAGAGCGCCAACTTCCAGCACAAGGTGCTGTGGTTCAGCACGCTGGTGTCGAAAGCTTCGAACTTGCCGGCCATCGAAACCGCACTGAAAAAAGCCGGGGTGCTGGAAAGCCAGGTCGTCGAGATGTCTCAGGGCCAGAAGCAGAGCCGCTTTGTGGCCTGGACCTTCCAGACCAAGTCCGAGCAGCAGATCTGGCGCCGCGAGCGCTGGGTTCGCTAAACACCGCATCACCGGACACAAATCAATTGTGGGAGCGAGCTTGCTCGCGAATGGGGAGCATCAGTCAATTCAACTCTGACTGACACACTGCCTTCGCGAGCAAGCTCGCTCCCACATGGGATCTAAGTGCTTGCCAAATCGCAGGCACAAAAAAACCGTGCCCGGATCACTCCGGTGCACGGTTTTTTATTGCTGCGTCTTACTTGTTCACAGCGTCGGTCAGGCCTTTGGCCACAACCAGCTTGATCACTTTCTTAGCAGGGATTTCGATGGCAGCGCCAGTCGAAGGGTTACGGCCAGTGCGGGCAGGACGCTCGGTCACTTTCAGCTTGCCGATACCTGGCAAGGTGATTTCGCCGCCGTTTTCCAGCTGATCGGCAACGATTTGGCCCAGTTGGTCCAGAGCGTTACGCGCGGTGGTTTTCGGCGCGTCGATAGCTTCAGCGATGTCGGCGATCAGTTGGTCTTTAGTAAGAGCCATGTAGTGTTCCTTCCCTATCAAATTCATATGGATTGCAGAGTGCAGTGTCAGCCATCGAGCCCGATCTTCTGGATCTGGCACCCTCGGCGATAACCACGACGAGTCGGGTTATAGATACCGAAATCAGGGTTTGGTTCGACCTGACAAATGCTGATTGCACGCTTAACGCAGTGACTTCGCGTAAGACCGGGCAAAACTAGCACAGAGACGGGGAAATATCCGCCTCTAGCTACCCATTTGGTCAGCTTTATTGCGCTAAATCGGTAAAAAACTGCATATGCGTCAGTGCGCGCCCCGGTTTTGCCCTACAACCCGCGCCAAAACCAGTGGTTGCGGTACACTTAGCGCTTTTTCGGGGGAGCCAGCCCTCCTCCCTTCCTACAGCCGAGAAGCCCATGCCGATCCGTCATTGCATCGTCCACCTGATCGACAAAAAACCCGACGGCACGCCCGCAGTTCTGCACGCCCGTGACACGGAACTGGCCGAGTCTGCAGCCATCGAGAACATGCTCGCCGACCTCAACGAGAGCTATAACGCCAAACAGGGCAAAGCCTGGGGCCTGTTCCATCCGGAGTCCGGCGCGTTCCCGTTCAGCGGCTGGCTGAAGGAATACATGGAAGGCAGCAAGGACTTCACCGCGTTCAGCAAAGTCGCGGTCGAGCACCTGCAGAAGCTGATGGAAGAGTCGAACCTGTCGGTCGGCGGTCACGTATTGTTCGCCCACTATCAGCAAGGCATGACCGATTACCTGGCCATCGCCCTGCTGCACCACAGCGAAGGCGTGGCGGTGACCGATGAGCTGGACGTGACCCCGTCGCGTCACCTCGACCTCGGCCAGTTACACCTGGCGGCGCGGATCAACGTTTCCGAGTGGCAGAACAACAAGCAGTCCAAGCAATACATCTCGTTCATCAAAGGCAAGAACGGCAAAAAGGTCTCCGAGTACTTCCGCGACTTCATCGGTTGCCAGGAAGGTGTCGACGGCCCGGGCGAGACCCGCACGCTGCTCAAGGCGTTCAGCGACTTCGTCGAAAGCGAAGATCTGCCGGAAGACTCCGCCCGCGAGAAGACCAAGACCCTGGTCGATTACGCCAGCAGCCAAGCCAAACTCGGCGAACCGATGGGCCTGGAAGAGCTCTCGGAGCTGATCGACGAAGAGCGTCCGAAAGCCTTTTACGATCACATCCGCAACAAGGATTACGGCTTGTCGCCGGAGATCCCGGCGGACAAACGCACCCTGAATCAATTCCGCCGCTTCACCGGCCGCGCCGAAGGCCTGTCGATCAGCTTTGAAGCGCACCTGCTGGGCTCGAAGATCGAATACGACGAAGAGGCTGGCACCCTGGTGATCAAGGGCCTGCCAACGTCGCTCACCGATCAATTGAAGCGCCGCAACTGATGCTCGGCAATGTGCTAAAGAAGGTTCTGCTGGTACTGCTTGTCGTGGTGGTCTATCAGAACTGGGGCAAGATTGAGCGGGTATTCAACCCGTCACAAATGGTCTCGGAGCAGACGCGGGCGCAGGCCAATGTCGTGCTCTACGCCACCGACTGGTGCGGCTACTGCAAGCAGACCAAACGCTTTCTCGACAGCAAAGGAATTGCGTTCAAGGAGTTCGATATCGAGAAGGATGCAGAGGCGCGCAAGGCGTATGAGGCATTGGGTGGACGCGGGATTCCGTTGATCGACGTGAATGGCACGTTGATTCGCGGATTTGACCCGGACGAGATTCTCGCCGCCCTGAAATAACCTGTAGGAGTGAGCCTGCTCGCGATAGCGGTGTGTCAGTCGATAAATCCGCCATTGACACACCGCTATCGAATCGCGGGAAGTGCACATGCACCACGCCGCCACGCTCGTCTTCGCGACGAATGATCAGCTCTTCACTGCCGGCAAACAGCAACTCACCCACCACCGGATCAACCCCGTAATCCGTCGCCGAGACTGCCACCTGCTGGCCAGCCTTGAAGCCGTTCGGATCAACAAACTGCTCATCCGGCAATGCCGCCGGTGTAGCGTTGCGTGCGACCTCAAGCGCCTCTTCCGACGTCATCGCACTCGCCGCGCCATGGCCAAAGCCCAGTACTCGACTCAACCAGGCCGAAACAGCCGGATATTCATCCACCAGCGGAGCCGTGACATGCGTAGCCTTGAGGAACCACAGCGGATGCGCCAATGCGAAGTCAGCAATCGACGGCTCGCCGAACAGGAAGTCGCCTTGCTCGCGCTGTAACTGCTGCTCCAGACGCGCCATGATCGTCGGCCACTGATGCTTGGCTTGTTCGGCGGACAGACGTGTGGCACTGCCGCCCGAGAACAAACCGGCGCGGTCGGCAATAAACGCTTTGATCGCTTCCGGCGGCAGCTTGGCAAAACGAACCGCCACCGATTCTGGCTGAAACACCAGACTCACCGCATGCTGGAACACTACCGAGTCAGCCCAAGTGGCGAAACTGGCGGTGGTGAACTCCTGACCCTCGGGGAAGAACGCTGGCAAAGCCTTCTCTTGCTCGAGACGACGAGCGATCAACGACGTGTCGCAATAGATGTCAGCGCCAATCTGCAACACCGGGGTCTTGCGATAGCCGCCGGTCAGGGCGGTCAGATCCGGTTTCGGCATCACCGGCGAGATATGCACCGAGCGCCACGACAAGCCTTTGAAGCCCAGCAGCAGACGGGCCTTCTCGGCAAATGGGGAGGTCGGGTAATGATGCAGAATCAACTCGGACATGCTCGGCTCCGCCGCTCAGATAGTGAGCCCGCAGCTTAGCGTGCATTTGCTTAGCAGCCTACAGATCTGCCTGATGGGAACTGATCAGTCAGATTGATAAGACGCGACCAGACATTCCTTGGCGCTCTTTCTGAGTTTTTTGATCAAACGTTCCTGGCGCAGCGCATCGCTCTTGTCTCGGCACAGTTCGGTATAAACCAGCGCCATCGCCGGGCTGGAGAGGAAGAACCGTGCGCCTTTGCCACTTTGATGCTTGGCGAAACGACGCACCGGATCGTCGCTGATCCCGCAGTACAACGAGCCATTGGCGGCGCGAACGAGGTAGACGAACCAGGACTTGCTCACGGGTTCGGCGACGTCGACAGAATTTTCGCTAAGGCTGGTCACTTCGGGATCAAGGCGTGTAGGAAACAGGCGGCGATCTTATCAGCGACCGGCCTGAAATGCCTTCAGTCCCTTCAGCGCCTGAGCGCGCACGGCGTTGCGCACCAGTGGTGTCCAGCCCAGCAGCAGGCCTTTGAAACCGAGGGCCTGACGCGACCAGCGCCACAGATCGAAGTGGTCGTGGTGTTCGCAGATCTTGCCGTCACGGAAGACGAAGCGGGCCTGGATATCGTTGATGACGATGTTGCCGGTCTGGCTGAACAGGTAGGTCGCAACCCAATGTGCGCCACCGCTGCGCTCATCGGCGCGGATGTTGTCGAAAGTCAGCGAGAAATCCTTGGCCCGAGTGGTGAGCATGCGCCACATGTCGCCGGCATCGCGCCCGCGCAGTTCGCCGAAGGCCGGATCACTGAACACGACGTCGTCGGTGTAGCAGGCGGCCATGGCTTCGGCATCGAGGCGCTGGAAGGCCTGGTAGAAGCGGGTGATCAACGCGGCGTGGGCTTCGCTCATGGGCAAACTCCAAAATAGGTACAGAGTGCCAGCACGATAATCTGCAATGCGCAGAAACACTATCGGCATTCGTAAACCGAATACCACGCAAGATCTTCAAGGCGCCCCAAAAACTGTGGGAGCGAGCTTGCTCGCGAAGAGGCCGGCACATTCAACATGATCTTTGCCTGAACCACCGTCTTCGCGAGCAAGCTCGCTCCCACATTGGATATCACTGGCCCCAAAAAAGGGTTATGCGTCAGATTTTTTCGCTTTGCACTTGCACGTACAGCGCACGCCCGGCACCGAGGCCAGCAATGATCGCACCGGTGCCGATAATGCCAAAGATCCAGCCCACCGCATTCCAGCCGCCGGTCCAGTCATGCACCACGCCGACCGCAAACGGCCCCATCGACGCCAACGTGTAACCGAAGCCCTGAGACATGCTCGACAGATTCGCCGCAACATGCGAATCACGCGAGCGCAGTACGATCAACGTCAACGCCAGACTGAACGTACCGCCCTGCCCCAGCCCCAACAGAATCGCCCAGCCCCACAGGCCTTCGATCGGCGCGTACAGGCAACCGAACAGCCCGCCAAGAGTCAGCGCCATGACCACGACGATCGCCAGACGCTGATCCTTGCCGCGCGTCGCCAGCCACGGCGCAGCCAACGAACTGGCGAGCTGAATGATCACCGAACCGGACAACACCAGACCGGCCTGGGTCGGCGTCAGGCCGCGACCAATCAGGATCGATGGCAACCAGCCGAACACAATGTAGGCCAGCGACGATTGCAGGCCCATGTACAAAGTCACCTGCCAGGCCAGCGGATCACGCAGCAGCCCGCGCACACGATAAGCGACATTGTGCGCGCCATGTTTCTGCCCGACTTGCGGCAGCCAGAACACCGCTGCAACCAGCGCCGGAATCACCCAGAAACCGAGGCCCATCGCCCAACTGTGACCGAAATGTTCACTCAGCGGCACGCTGGAACCCGCCGCCATCGCCGCGCCCAGACACAACGCCATGGTGTACACGCCGGTCATGGTGCCCGCATGTTTGGCAAAGTCGCGCTTGACGATCCCCGGCAGCAGAACACCGATGATGCCAATGCTGGCGCCACCCAATACGCTGCCGGCGAACAGGCCGATCTCGCCGAAGTTGCTGCGCAAAATAATCCCGCCGGCCAGTGCCAGCAGAATTCCGAGCACTACGCGTTCAGCACCGAAACGCCGCGCCAGAATCGGCGCCAGTGGTGCGAACAAACCGAGGCACAACACCGGCAACGTAGTCAGCAAACCGGCCTGAGCCGCCGACAAACCAAGGCTTTTCGACACGTCGCTGAGCAGCGGCGCCATGCTCGACAACGCCGGGCGCAAATTCAGCGCGACCAGAATCAAGCCGAGCAGCAACAACCACGGCCGGCGCACCAGCGGATGGCTTTGTTGCACTTGCTCGTCGTCGGCCTCAGCGTCGATCAGCAGCTCTTCAAGCTCTGCCGTGCGCTTTGGGGTTGTGGATAGCTCACTGCGGGACATGGATTTCTCGGTTTCAAGGTTCATTGATCAACTGCCTCGACAAAGCTTTGGCTCGTTCCGGGTCGCGTTGCTCGACCGCATCGAGTAACTCGATATGCAAGTCGAACACTTCCTGACGGCGCGGGACGATATTCAG
The DNA here is from genome assembly GCF_056401755.1 of Pseudomonas sp. P4_D7. Lineage (NCBI taxonomy): Bacteria > Pseudomonadati > Pseudomonadota > Gammaproteobacteria > Pseudomonadales > Pseudomonadaceae > Pseudomonas > Pseudomonas sp. P4_D7. The sequence goes on from NZ_JBFUIR010000040.1 coordinate 21,722, forward strand.
GGTCTGGCGCAATTGCGCGCCGACGATGCTGGAGAAATAGCGATAAAGCTCGCTGAGGGTCGGGTTGTGCGCGGCATCGACCAGACGACGGTGGAACACCAGATCGCAGGCGATATAGGTGTCGAGATCGCCGTGGTAGTGGCTGCCGCTGGTGCCGAGCGCTTCACGCAAGGCGACGATGTCCTCGTCGGTACGGCGCAACGCTGCCAGGCCGATGGCCTCGACTTCGAGGATGTGCCGGGTTTCCCGCGCCTGATCCAGCGAGCAGCGCGACAAGGCTTTGAGCGTGTCGAGCGGATCAACCACGGCGCGCAGGTAACTGCCATCGCCCTGGCGAATCTCGATCAGTCCGGAAAACGCCAGCACGCGCATGGCTTCGCGCACGGTGTTGCGGCTGATACCCAGCTCGGCGCACAGCTCGGGTTCGGTCGGCAAACGCTCGCCAACCTGCCAGGCACCGCTGTTGATGCGCTGACGAAGCTGATCCAGAGCCTGATCGACCAGGGATCGCTTAACGAGTGGAGAAATGTCTGACATAGGATTTTCCCTTTCATCCAATCATAGGATGAATTTTCTGACATGTTAGTCAGACCCGTGTAGGACGGCAACCACCTAGGGTCAATCGGAGACACATGGAGCGGGATTTTCGATTGGTCAAAATTACCCTTTAAGGGTAATTTCAGGGACAGGGTTTTGGTTTCTTATGGAAAAGAACACACCCCAATATGAGCTGGCGGTGATCAAGGCTGAGGTGAGGCGGTTAGGTCGAAAAGCTTTCACCAAAGCTTCGGTCAAATCAGCTGAGAAACTCGGCTTCAACCTCAGCGAAATGCTAGAGATCGTTTTCGAGCTACAAACCAGGATGTTGTACAAATCGATGACGACTTATGACGATCATCGAATCTGGCAAGACGTGTATCACATCAATTCACGAGATCAGGAGATTTACATCAAGGTGACCTATCGCCCCGGCGGCAGCCCACCGGTAATCTCCTTCAAGGAGAAAAACCCATGAAAACCCAGCAATGTGTCAGCTGCGGTGCACGTGAGGGAATGAGGCATTTCCAGGGTCGCGGAGAAACCCTGAGTGTCAAAGGCATGGAGCGCCGAGTAGACGATCTATCTGGTTGGGAGTGCCAGAAGTGCGGTGAAGTGGAATGGGATTTCGACACCGATAGTGCTGAGCGTTATTGTGATGCCGGTGATGAGTTGGTTCTCGCTGGCAGACAAATGATCGGCGCCGAGATGAAACGAATTCGACGCAAATTGCACCTGACGCAGAAAGAGACAGTGCAACTGCTCTCTGGTGGCGGGCATAACGCATTCTCTCGCTACGAACGGGGCGAGTTACTTCCCCCAAAAGCATTGGTGCTGCTGATGCGCTTATTGGATCGTCATCCCTACATGCTCGTCGATATCCAGACCTTGGCTGAAGGCGCAGACCTGCGAGGTTTCACGCACACAGTGCACAAGGAACACGAAACCCTGACCGTTTCCTGACCCACAAAAAACAAACCCGGCACAAGGCCGGGTTGTTTTTACGCACATACCATCAATGCAAAATCTGACTCAAAAACAACTTCGTCCGCTCATTCTGCGGATTATCGAAGAAGTCATTCGGCGCCGCTTGCTCAACGATTTCACCTTTATCCATGAAGATCACGCGGTTGGCCACGGTGCGGGCAAAGCCCATTTCGTGAGTCACGCAGAGCATGGTCATGCCGTCTTCAGCCAGACCGATCATGGTGTCGAGCACTTCTTTCACCATTTCCGGGTCGAGCGCCGAGGTCGGTTCATCGAACAGCATGATTTTCGGCTTCATGCACAGCGCGCGGGCGATCGCCACACGCTGTTGCTGACCGCCGGACAGTTGCCCCGGGAATTTGTGCGCCTGCTCCGGAATGCGTACGCGCTCCAGGTAATGCATGGCGATTTCCTCGGCCTTGCTCTTGGGCATCTTGCGTACCCACATCGGCGCCAGGGTGCAGTTCTGCAAAATGGTCAGGTGCGGGAACAAGTTGAAGTGCTGGAACACCATGCCGACTTCACGGCGGATCGCTTCGATCTGCTTGAGGTCGTTGGTCAGCTCCACGCCGTCGACGACGATGCGGCCCTGCTGGTGTTCTTCCAGACGATTGAGGCAGCGGATGGTGGTCGACTTGCCGGAACCCGATGGGCCGCACAGGACGATACGCTCGCCCTGTTTGACGTTGAGGTTGATGTCTTTGAGCACGTGGAACTGGCCGTACCACTTGTTGACGCCCTGCATTTGAATAATGCCTTCAGGACCTACAGGCTTTTTGATTGCTTCACTCATTTACAGACTCCTAACGCTTGTGGCCAGTGTCGAGCTTGCGTTCCAGATGCATGGAATAGCGCGACATACCAAAACAGAAAATCCAGAACACCAGGGCGGCGAACACGTAGCCTTCGGTGGCCATGCCCAGCCATTTCGGATCGGCAGCGGCTTGTTTGACGCTGTTGAGCAGGTCAAACAGGCCGATGATGATCACCAGGCTGGTGTCCTTGAACAGCGCAATGAAGGTGTTGACGATGCCCGGGATCACCAGCTTCAGGGCTTGCGGCAGGATCACCAGGCCCATCGAACGCCAGTAACCGAGGCCCATCGCCGCGGCCGCTTCGTACTGACCTTTAGGGATCGCTTGCAGACCGCCACGCACCACTTCGGCCACATAGGCCGACTGGAACAGGATCACGCCGATCAGTGCCCGCAGCAGTTTGTCGAAGTTCATGCCTTCAGGCAGGAACAGCGGCAGCATCACCGAGGACATGAACAGCACAGTGATCAACGGCACGCCGCGCYAGAACTCGATGAAGGTCACGCAGACCACACGAATCGCCGGCATGTTCGAACGACGGCCCAGCGCCAGCACAATCCCCAGCGGCAACGCACCGGCGATACCGACAGTGGCGATAACCAGGGTCAGCATCAGGCCGCCCCACTGGCTGGTCGCCACATTGCTCAGACCAAAACCGCCGTGCAGCAAGGTGAAGGCAATGATCGGATACAGCACCAGAAAGCTCAGCCCGTAGATCGCTTTACGCGGCACACGCGAGATGAACAATGGCGCCGCGCCGATCACCGCCAGCCACACGGTCAGGTCGACGCGCCAGCGCAGTTCCGTCGGGTAGTAGCCGTACATGAACTGGCCAAAACGCTGCTGAATGAACACCCAGCAGGCGCCCTCCTTGGTGCAGTCGGCGCGAGTGGTGCCGACCCAGTTGGCATCGACAATCGCCCAACTGAGGATCGGTGGCACCACCAGGTAGATCAGGTAGAACGCAAACAGGGTCAGCAGGGTGTTGAGCCAGCTGGAGAACATGTTCGCGCGCATCCATGCCACCACACCGATGCTGCTGTTCGGTGGGGGCATGTCGGGTTTGAAAGTATGAGTACTCATGCGCTTTTCCTTACCGCTCGATCAGCGCAATGCGCTTGTTGTACCAGTTCATCAGCAGAGAGATGCTGATACTGATCGCCAGGTACACGCTCATCGTGATGGCAATCACTTCGATGGCTTGACCGGTCTGGTTGAGCACGGTGCCGGCGAACAGCGACACCATTTCCGGGTAACCGATACCGGCCGCCAGCGAGGAGTTCTTCGCCAGATTGAGGTATTGGCTGGTCAGGGGCGGAATGATCACGCGCAGGGCTTGCGGAATGATCACCTTGCGCAGGGTCGGGCCGTTGCGCAGGCCGAGCGAGCGCGCCGCTTCGGTCTGGCCATGGCTGACCGACTTGATCCCGGAGCGCACGATCTCAGCGATGAACGCCGCGGTGTACACGGTCAGGGCCAGGGTCAAGGCGAGCAGTTCCGGGATCAGCACCCAGCCGCCGACGAAGTTGAAGCCTTTGAGTTCAGGCATTTCCCAGTGCAGCGGAGCGCCGAAGATCAGTGCGCACAAGGTCGGGATCACCAGCAGAATCGCCAGACCGACCCAGAACTTGTGGAACGGCACGCCGGTTTCTTCAAAGCGCTTGTTGGCCCAGCGGCACATCAGCACGATGCCGACGATGGCCACCACGATGCTGATCACGAACGCCCAGAAACCATCAGCGGCCAACGCGGCCGGCATGTTCAGGCCACGGCTGCTGACGAAGAAGGTGTCACCGAAGTTATGGCTGTTGCGCGGTCCCGGCATGGTCAGGAATACCGCGAAGTACCAGAACAGGATTTGCAGCAGCGGCGGAATGTTGCGGAACACTTCCACATACACGGTCGCCAGTTTGCTGATGATCCAGTTCTGCGACAGCCGTGCCACACCGATGATGAAACCGAGGATCGTCGCTAGAACCACGCCGATCACGGTTACCAACAGGGTGTTGAGCAGACCGATGACAAAGACGCGGGCATAGCTGTCCGCTTCGGTGTAGTCGATCAGGTGTTGAGCGATGCCGAATCCGGCACTGCGCTCCAGAAAGCCGAAACCGGAAGTAATGCCCCGGTGCTGAAGGTTGGTTTGCGTGTTGTCGAACAAGTACCAGCCCAGCGAGACCACCGCCACAACGGTGATGATCTGGAATAGCCACGCACGCACTCGTGGATCGCTGAGGCTGAGCCTCTGCTTTGGTGCGCCGATTGAATTTTGCATGAAGTGCCCCGGAAGAAATGGAACAAGAACATCACCCGGCGGTTGGCCCGCCGGGCGATAGAACCATTAGCGCACTGGTGGTGCGTACTGAATGCCGCCGTTGTTCCACAGGGCGTTCAAGCCGCGGTCGATTTCCAGCGGAGTGCTCTTGCCGAGGTTTTTCTCGAAGATTTCGCCGTAGTTGCCGACTTGTTTGACGATCTGCACAACCCAGTCTTTCGGCAGTTTCAGGTCTTTGCCGTACTCGCCGTCAGCGCCGAGCATACGGGCAACGTCCGGGTTCTTGGTCGACTTGGCTTCAGCTTCAACGTTCTTCGAAGTGATGCCGGCTTCTTCGGTGTTGAGCAGCGCGTAGCCAACCCAACGCACGATGGCCAGCCACTCGTCGTCGCCGTTACGTACGACCGGGCCCAGCGGTTCTTTGGAAATGGTTTCCGGCAGAACCACGTAGTCCTTCGGCGAGGCCAGCTTGGAGCGCTGGGCGAACAGTTGGGACTTGTCGGAGGTCAGCACGTCGCAACGACCGGATTCCAGCGACTTGGCGCTTTCATCGGAGGTGTCGAAGGTGATCGGGGTGTATTTCAGACCGTTGCCACGGAAGTAGTCGGAAACGTTCAGCTCGGTGGTGGTACCGGCCTGGATGCAGATGGTTGCACCGTCCAGCTCTTTGGCACTTTTCACGCCCAGCTTGTTGTTCACCAGGAAACCGATGCCGTCGTAGTAGGTAATGAAGCCCGGGAATTTAAGGCCCATGCCCGCGTCACGCGAACTGGTCATGGTGGTGTTGCGCGACAGGATGTCGATCTCGCCCGATTGCAGCGCGGTGAAGCGCTCTTTGGCGTTCAACTGACTGAATTTGACCTTGGTCGCGTCGCCGAATACGGCAGCGGCCACAGCGCGGCAGACGTCAGCGTCGATCCCGAGGATCTTGCCGGTTGCGTCCGGTACCGAGAAGCCCGGCAGACCGTCGCTCACGCCACACTGCACGAAACCTTTCTTCTGCACGGCATCCAGGGTTGCACCCGCCTGAGCGAACCCGCTGACGCCGAGAACTGTTGCTGCAGTCACGATCGCCAGAGTGGATTTCAACATCTTCATTCAAACCTCCAGTTTTGCTCTTGTTGTGTCGGAGCTTGAGTCCAGTCGCACCCTTTTGAGGCGTTGTTGACCCGTGTTGGCTTTTTTTGGGGTCAACCGACGTAAGACCTTCGCTATGAGTCTAGTAGGAGAAAATCCACATCATGGACAACTCACTTCTCACCAATCGGCCGAACGGGCTGTAGCCCTTTCACATTCGCTAAGCCCGTAGCGGCCATTGGCGAACATCCATCACCGGATTCTTTGCAATCCCGTCGCGGGTCGTACACTGATAGTGTTACCGCCCACGCAAGATCGGTTGCACGGTTCAAGCCATAGCAAAGCCCGTACCACACCGCTCACCGAATCGATTCGGCGACAGGTCAATAGCAAAACTTGTAACCTTGCGACATCTTCTTAACGGATCAACCGGACGCGCACTCGAACCACGCACTTAATGAGAGCGCCCGCACATTTTTGGAGCAGACATGACCGAGCCCTTGATTCTTCAGCCTGTTAAGCCCGCAGACGCCTGCGTGATCTGGCTGCACGGCCTCGGCGCCGACCGTTACGACTTCCTGCCGGTGGCCGAGGCATTGCAGGAAAGCCTGCTGAGCACGCGCTTCGTGTTGCCACAGGCGCCAACTCGTCCAGTGACGATAAATGGCGGATATGCCATGCCAAGCTGGTACGACATCAAAGCCATGAGCCCGGCGCGCGCGATCGATCGTGATGAGCTGGAAGCGTCGGCGGATCGCATCATCGAATTGGTCGAAAACGAGCGCGCCAGCGGAATAGACGCCTCGCGAATTTTTCTCGCCGGGTTTTCCCAAGGTGGCGCGGTGGTGTTGCACACTGCATTTGTGAAATGGCAGGGGCCATTGGGCGGCGTGCTGGCGTTGTCGACATATGCGCCGACCTTCAGTGATGAGATGGAGCTGTCAGCCAGTCAGCAGCGGATCCCCGCGATATGCCTGCACGGCCAGTTCGATGGCGTGGTGCAAAACTCGATGGGGCGCAGTGCTTATGAGCATTTGGTGAAGCATGGTGTCACCGTGACATGGCAGGAATACCCAATGGAGCACGAAGTGTTACCCGAGGAAATTCGCGACATCGGTGCCTGGTTGAGCGAACGTTTGCGCTAAGCGTCGAGATTAAAACCGCCCTTTGATCCCTCCCACTACGCCGCGCCCGTTTCTTGCATTACACTGGCCGGCGTACATTCCTTAACCAATTGATGAGATGACCGTGCTCAAAGCACTCAAGAAGATGTTCGGTAAAAGCGAGGCTGAGCAGCTCGCACCAGTTCCCAGTGCGCCGTCGCACGCCCCCGGTCATCGCAACGATGCGCCACAGGCCGAGCGCCCCGCTCACGTAGCGGCACCGAAGGCAGAACCACAACCTGCACCGGCCGCGCCAATCGCCGCCGAACCTGCCCGCAGCGAAGCGCCGAAACCGGCCAGACCGCGCCGCGAACCGAAGCCCAAGGCAGCGGTTATTCCGTGGAAACTCGAGGATTTCGTCGTCGAGCCACAGGAAGGCAAAACTCGCTTCCACGATTTCAAGCTGTCTCCAGAACTGATGCACGCCATCCAGGATCTGGGTTTTCCGTACTGCACGCCGATTCAGGCGCAGGTGCTGGGTTACACCCTCGCCGGCAAAGACGCCATTGGCCGTGCGCAGACCGGCACCGGTAAAACCGCCGCGTTCCTGATCTCGATCATCACCCAACTGCTGCAGACCCCGCCGCCGAAAGAACGCTACATGGGCGAACCCCGTGCGCTGATCATCGCGCCGACCCGTGAGTTGGTGGTACAAATCGCCAAGGACGCCGCTGACCTGACCAAGTACACCGGCCTCAACGTCATGACGTTTGTTGGCGGCATGGACTTTGACAAGCAGCTCAAGCACCTCGAAGCGCGTCACTGCGACATCCTCGTCGCCACACCCGGCCGTCTGCTCGACTTCAACCAGCGTGGCGACGTGCACCTGGACATGGTCGAAGTGATGGTGTTGGACGAAGCCGACCGCATGCTCGACATGGGATTCATCCCGCAGGTACGTCAGATCATTCGCCAGACGCCACCGAAGTCCGAACGCCAGACCTTGCTGTTCTCCGCGACCTTCACCGAAGACGTGATGAACCTCGCCAAGCAGTGGACCACTGACCCTGCGATCGTCGAAATCGAAATCACCAACGTTGCCAACGAAAACGTCGAGCAGCACATCTATGCGGTGGCCGGTGCCGACAAGTACAAACTGCTCTACAACCTGGTCAACGATAACGGCTGGGAACGCGTGATCGTGTTTGCCAACCGCAAGGACGAAGTGCGCCGCATCGAGGAACGCCTGGTGCGCGATGGCATCAACGCCGCGCAACTGTCCGGCGATGTGCCGCAGCACAAACGCATCAAGACCCTGGAAGGTTTCCGCGAAGGCAAGATTCGCGTACTGGTCGCCACCGATGTGGCCGGTCGCGGCATCCACATCGACGGCATCAGCCACGTGATCAACTTCACCCTGCCGGAAGTCCCGGACGACTACGTGCACCGCATCGGTCGTACCGGTCGTGCCGGCGCCGACGGTGTGTCGATCAGCTTCGCCGGTGAGGACGACTCCTACCAGTTGCCGTCCATCGAAGAGAAGCTCGGTCGCAAGATCAGCTGTGAAACGCCGCCGACGCATCTGTTGCGCGCGGTTGAGCGCAAGCGTCCGCAGTAAACGACGTTTAAAAGAAAAGCGCAGCCGGCAACGGACTGCGCTTTTTTTTCGCCCGGTGTTTCATCAGGTGCTTGCGAGAGAAAACCAAAAGTCCATAATAGACAAATAAGTTTATTTTTCGTTTTCGGAGCCTGATATGTCCAGTACGCCCTACGTGATCGACCAGCATCAGGCCCGTGAGCTGCTGGCGCGCATTGATGTGCCGCAAATCCTGCGCAAGCTGTTCCGTGATCTTGCGGCGGGTAACGCCGTACAACCGGCGCAGCAACTGGTGGAATTTCCGCAAGGTGCCGGCGACTTCATCAATTATCTGGGCGTGCTGGCCGAAGACGGCGTGTACGGCGTGAAGACCTCGCCGTATATCGTTCGCGAGCAAGGTGCGCTGGTGACGGCATGGACCTTGTTGATGTCGATGAAAACCGGTCAACCGCTGCTGCTCTGCGATGCCGCTGAACTGACCACCGCGCGCACCGCCGCGACCACGGCTGTGGCGGTCGACACCCTCGCTCCGACAAACGCCACGCGACTGGCAATCATCGGTAGTGGCAAGGTTGCGCAGGCGCATCTGCATTATGTGAAAGGTCTGCGCGACTGGCAGAACATCAGCCTGTATTCGCCAAGCCTGTCCGCCGACGCGCAAACCAAGGCACTGTTGAAAGCCATCACTCCCAACCTGAGGATCGTTGACAGCCGTGAAGCCGCCCTCGTCGAGGCGGACGTGATCATGCTGTGTACCTCGTCCGCCGGCCCGGTGATCGATCCGGCCGCGCTGAGCAAACCAGCCCTGATCACCTCGATCAGCACCAACGCTCCGCGCGCCCATGAAGTGCCGCCGCAGAGCCTCAACGACATGCAGGTGTTCTGCGACTATCGTCTGACCACGCCGGGTTCGGCAGGTGAGATGCTGATTGCCAGTGAACAGCATGGCTGGAGCAAGGATTCGATTGTCGGCGACCTCGCCGACTTGCTCAGCGAGAAAGTGCAGCGCCCCGATTACGATCGTCACGTGTTCTTCCGTTCAATCGGCCTCGGCCTGGAAGACATCGCCCTGGCCAATGCGGTTTATCTCCTCCATCACCAGAATTAAGCCTGATGCAATCCATGTGGGAGCGAGCTTGCTCGCGAATGCGGTCTGACATTCACCGAATGTGTTGACTGATAGATCGCTTTCGCGAGCAAGCTCGCTCCCACAGGGATTGCGTGTATTTTCATATTTCGAGCATCAGGAGACCTACATGAGCCAGGCAGATTTCATCATCATCGGCGGCGGGATTGCCGGCGCATCCACCGGTTTCTGGCTGTCGCCGCACGGCAAAGTGATCGTGCTCGAACGTGAATCCCACCCGGCCTATCACTCCACCGGGCGCTCCGCCGCGCTGTTTACCGCCGCGTACGGCACGCCACAAGTTCGCGCGCTGACCCAGGCCAGCCGGGCGTTTTTTGACCACCCGCCAGCCGGTTTCTGCGAACACCCACTGCTCACCCCACGCGGTGAAATGACCGTGGATTTCACCGGTGATGCCGCCGAACTCAACAACCAATATCTCAGCGCCAAAGCCACCGTGCCGGAGATGCAACTGCTCAGCGCCGACGAAGCCTGCGCGCGACTGCCGATCCTGCGCCGGGAAAAAGTCCATGGCGCGATCTATGACCCGAGCGCCAGCGACATCGATACTGACGCCTTGCATCAGGGCTACCTGCGCGGGATTCGCCGCAACAACGGCGAATTGCACACCGATTGCGAAGTGCTAGGCCTCAGTCGCGATGCCGAGGGCCGCTGGAGTGTTCAGACCAACGGCCAGACGTTCAGCGCGCCAGTGATCATCAACGCCGCCGGCGCCTGGGCCGACAAGATCGGCACACTGGCCGGCGCCCAACCGCTGGGCCTGCAACCGAAGCGCCGCGCCGCGTTCATTTTCGCCGGGCCGGAAGGCGTCGACATTCATCACTGGCCGATGCTGGTCAGCCTCGACGAATCCTTCTATATGAAGCCCGACGCTGGCATGTTTCTCGGCTCGCCCGCCAACGCCGACCCGGTCGAGCCTCACGATGTGCAGCCGGAAGAACTGGACATCGCCATGGGCATCTACCAGATCGAAGAGGCCACCACGCTGACCATCCGCCGTCCGACGCGTACGTGGGCCGGCCTGCGCAGCTTCGTCGCCGACGGTGATTTGCTCAGCGGTTTCGATCAACAGGTGCCGGGGCTGTTCTGGGTGGCGGCACAGGGTGGTTACGGCATTCAGACTTCCCCGGCGATGGGCCAGGCCAGCGCGGCGTTGGTACGCGGCGAGCCGTTGCCCGAGCACTTGCAGCAGTTCGGGCTAGACAGCGCCATGCTAGCCCCCGCTCGCCTCGCCTGATTGTCCACGGATGACGCGCCCAACGGATTGCGGCACACTCGCAGCGCCTCCTGATCACGGGGGCGTTGACGCTGCCTGGAGCTCCACTGTCATGACTGCCCCTGAATTCGACCCGGCGCTGGATAACTTCCGCGCTGTTGCCGACGCCATCGCCACGCTGTTCTTTCCCCACGCCGAAGTGGTGCTGCACGACCTGCGCACGCAAAAGGTCGACTACATCGCCAACAACCTGTCCAAGCGCGAGATCGGCGACGACTCGTCACTGGAGGACATGCTCAGCGAGGATGTCAGCGACCGCAATATCGGCCCGTACGAAAAGCTCAATTGGGATGGCCAGAAGATTCGCAGCCTGAGCACCGTGCTGCGCGACAGCGAAGGCCGGCCACTGGCGGTGTTGTGCATCAACCTGAATATTTCGCTGTTCGAGAATGCCAAGGCCGCGCTGGACCTGTTTCTCTCGCCGAGCAAACTGATCCCGCAACCGGACTCACTGTTTCGCGATGACTGGCAGGAACGCATCAACACCTTCCTCCACGCCTGGCTGCGCGAGCGGCAACTGAGCCTGAACCTGCTGACCCGCGATCACAAACGCGAACTGGTGCTGGCGCTGCACGCCGAAGGCGCGTTCAAGGGCAAGAGCGCCTCGAACTATGTGGCCAACGTGCTGAACATGGGGCGGGCGACGGTGTACAAGCATTTGAAGGAATTGAAGGGCTAGAGATTTGCGGTGATTTCTCTGACGCCATCGCGAGCAGGCTCACTCCTACAGGGGAACGCATTCCAAATGTAGGAGTGAGCCTGCTCGCGAAAGCGGTAGATCAGTCGCCGTAAATGTCGGACTTGAAATACTTCTCGGAAATCTTCTGGTACTCGCCACTCGCGCGAATGCCATCGATGGCGCCATTCAACTGGCTGACCAATTCTGCATTACCCTTGCGCACTGCAATCCCTGCGCCCTCGCCCACGTACTTCGGATCCTTCAACTCAGGCCCGACAAACGCATAACCCTTGCCACGCGGCATCGACAAAAAGTCATTCAGCGGAATGGTGTCGGCAAAAATCGCATCGAGCCGCCCCGCTGCCAGGTCCATGTAGATTTCTTCGTTGTTGCTGTAGCGCTTGACGTTAATGCCCTTCGGCTCGAACACCTCGGTGGCATAACGATCGGTGGTGGTCGCGCGCTGCACGCCGACGTTCTTGCCCTTGAGGCTGGCGTATTGATCGTCGACCGTGACGCCTTCCTTCATCACCAGGCGCGACGAGGTGAAGTAGTACTTATGGGTGAAATCCACCGATTTCTTGCGGTCTTCGTTGATGGTCATCGAGGACAGCGCCATGTCGATTTTCTTCACTTTCAGCGAAGGAATCAGACCGTCGAACTCACCTTCGACCCACACACACTTGACCTTCATTTGCGCGCATAGGGCATTGCCGATGTCGTAGTCGAAACCGACGATTTCGCCTTTGTCGGTTTTCGACGCAAATGGCGGGTAAGCGGCTTCGATGCCGATGCGCAGGGTTTGCTCGGCGGCGAACACGCTGGCTGAGGCCAACAGGCTGAGGGCCAGACCGGTGATGAGGGGGAGTTTCTTCATGTTCGTTCTCTCGCGGGGTTGTTGTTGGTTTGGCAAGATGAAGAAGAGCAGCTGCTAGCGGGGAGCTACGAGCGGCAAGACTGAAACTTTTTTGTACTTGGAAATCCATATTGGACTTATAGGTACAAGCCGTCAATCCGCGAGAAGAGAGTGTCTGCGAGGTTTTTGCTGTTACAGATGGCCCCTTCGCGAGCAAGCTCGCTCCCACATTGGATTTGTGAACGACACAGATCCAATGTGGGAGCGAGCTTGCTCGCGAAGGCGTACTGAGGGACGCTACAGGAATTACTTTTTCYAGCGATCCGCCGCGGCATGATCACTGTCGCGCCCCTCAACCCAACGCGGGCCGTCACTGGTGTTTTCTTTCTTCCAGAACGGCGCGCGGGTTTTCAGGTAGTCCATGACAAAGGCGCAGGCATCGAAGGCAGCCTGGCGATGGGCACTGGCGGCGCCGACGAACACGATGGGTTCGCCCGGCTCCAATGCGCCGATGCGGTGCAGCACTTCCAGTTTCAGCAACGGCCAGCGCTGTTCGGCTTCGCTGGCGATTTTGCCGAGGGCTTTTTCGGTCATGCCCGGATAGTGTTCGAGGAACATCCCCGCTACATCGAGGCCGTCGTTAAAGTCGCGCACGTAGCCGACAAAACTCACCACCGCGCCGACGCCGACATTGGCCGCATGCATCGCGTTGACTTCAGCGCCCGGATCGAACGGCGTGGCCTGCACGCGAATCGCCATGGATCAGCCCCCGGTCACGGTAGGGAAAAACGCCACTTCGTCGCCATCGACCACCGGCTCATCGAGTTGGCAGAGGTCTTCGTTGCGTGCGCACATCAGGTTCTGCTCGCTCAACACCTCGGCGCCGTCACGTTGCGCGAGCAATGCGCGAACGTCCTCGACGGTGGCGAAATCACCTTCAATTCTTACCGAATCCACGCCCAGCGCTTCGCGGTAACGGGCAAAAAACTTCACGGTCAGGTTCATGGCTGCTCCGCCTGAAAGTGCCCGCTCTTGCCACCGACCTTCTCCAGCAGACGCACGCTTTCAATGGTCATGCCGCGATCGACGGCTTTACACATGTCGTAAATGGTCAGGGCGGCAACACTGGCAGCGGTCAACGCTTCCATCTCAACGCCGGTCTGCCCGGACAGCTTGCAGCGAGCAACGATGCGCACGGTGTCGTCGCCATCAGCACTGAGTTCGACTTTGACGCCGGTGAGCATCAGCGGATGGCACAGGGGAATCAGATCACTGGTTTTCTTCGCCGCTTGAATGCCGGCAATGCGCGCCACGGCGAACACGTCACCCTTGGGATGGCCGCCGCTGACGATCATCTGCAGCGTTTCGGGGAGCATGCGCACCAGCGCTTGGGCCGTCGCTTCACGGAACGTCACGGCTTTTTCGGTGACGTCGACCATGTTGGCGCGACCTTGGGAATCGAGATGAGTCAGCACGGGATTACTCCTGATCAGGAGCGACGATTGTAAACCTGCGGGTCAAATTTCCGCATCATTGATTATGAAATCACCGTTGCATCCTGTGGGAGCGAGCTTGCTCGCGAAGGCGGTGCATCAGGCTACATCTATGGTGACTGGCATACCGCATTCGCGAGCAAGCTCGCTCCCACATTTGGATTTGTGTCCAGGCATAAAAAAACCGGGCGGCTGGTGGGCCGCCCGGTTTTGGGTGAAGGGTTACAAATGCGATTCGGCGTATTCGGCCAGAATCGAACGAGGCACCCCTTGCAGGGTGATGTGCACACCGTTGGGGAAATCCTTGAAGCGTTCGGTCAGGTAGGTCAGCCCGGAACTGGTCGCGGACAGGTAAGGGGTGTCGATCTGTGCGAGGTTGCCCAGGCACACCACTTTGGAACCGGCGCCGGCCCGGGTGATGATGGTTTTCATCTGATGCGGCGTGAGGTTCTGGCATTCGTCGATCAGGATCAGGCTCTGCTGGAAGCTGCGACCGCGAATGTAGTTGAGCGATTTGAACTGCAACGGCACTTTGCTGAGGATGTAGTCGACGCTGCCATGGGTGTTTTCGTCATCCATGTGCAAGGCTTCGAGGTTGTCGGTGATGGCGCCCAGCCACGGCTCCATTTTTTCCGCTTCAGTCCCGGGCAGGAAGCCGATTTCCTGGTCCAGGCCCTGCACGCTGCGGGTCGCAATGATGCGGCGATAACGCTTGCTGACCATGGTCTGCTCGATCGCCGCGGCCAGAGCCAGAATGGTTTTACCGGAACCGGCGGCACCCGACAGGTTGACCAGATGAATGTCCGGATCGAGCAGCGCGTACAGCGCCAGACTCTGATAGATGTCGCGTGGCTTCAGCCCCCAGGCCTCTTGATGCAGCAGCGGTTCCTGATGCAGGTCGAGGATCAGCAGCTTGGCCTCGTCGATCTCCTTGATCCAGCCGACAAAGCCCTGTTCGTCGATGATGAACTCGTTGATGTGCACCGCCGGCAGGTTGTCGATCAGTTGCACTTGGTGCCAGGTGCGGCCGTGATCCTGGCGGGTGTCGACCTTGCTCACGCGGTCCCAGAAAGAGCCGGTCATGTTGTGATAGCCGTTGGGCAGCAGGGACACGTCATCGACCAGTTGGTCGGTGCTGTAATCCTCGGCATCGATGCCACAGGCGCGCGCCTTGAGGCGCATGTTGATGTCTTTGGTGACCAGCACCACAGGCTTTTTCGGATCGCGGGTGTGCAAATCGATCAGTTGGTTGATGATTTTATTGTCGTTCAGATGCTCGGGCAGAATCAGATTCGATTCGGCCTGTTTGCTCATCAGAATTGACAGCAAGCCCTTCGGCCCGCCTTTACCGCGCTGGATCGGCACACCCAGCTCGACGTCTTCAGGGGAAGCGTCGCCCAAGGTCTTGTCGATCAGCCGGATGGCCTGACGGCATTCGGCGGCAACGCTGTGATGCCCGCTCTTGAGCTTGTCCAGCTCTTCAAGCACGGTCATCGGGATCGCGACGTGGTGTTCTTCGAAATTCAGCAGGGCATTTGGATCGTGAATCAATACGTTGGTATCGAGTACATAAAGGATTGGCTGGTTGGAGGAAGGGCTACGTCCGTGATCATCCATACTCGGTCACCTTTGTCAGAGCCATTGGACGCAATACCTGAGCGGTGCTGCGCCTCGAAGTGACTGCCGAAATCTCACCTGCGGAGATTCAAGTGACTGCAAACAAACGGGTCTTGGAAGACGCCACCTGTGTTGCAGGTTTCGGCGGTCTGTCTTCGTAATACTCCAAAACCGATGACATAAAAAAGTACTTTGACGGTTTTTTTAAGTTTATTTTTCAGAGTGACGAAAAGCCCTTGGCGGACTGCCCAGACCCCGCTAAAGTCGGAAGTCCGCCTGCATCGAACTCTTCAAAAAAATCGCCCCAAGCCCAATGTTTCCGGGCTTTTTTCGTTTCTCAGCGAAAAGCGTCCTGACAGTCTTCCCAACCGATACCGCTCTGCGCGGTCTGCGTGATCAACCACGGTAACGAGGTCTTCACCGCGTCCTGTTTCATGTTGAAATTGATCACCCCGTGTCGCCACAGCAGCATCAGAGTCAGCACCCTCTGCGCGCTCGCTGCGCCCTTGAGTTTGCCGGCGCCGTCCTGGGCATCGATGTCCCACAGCGCCACTTGCAGGCCTTGTGTGTTGAAGAAACCTTGCGCATCGCTGCGGCGCTGCCCTTCCGGCGGACGAAACAGCGGCACGTAGTTTTCCGGCAACTTGTTCTTCACCAGATCTGCGCTGCGCCGCACCGAATCCTGCCAGTCCTGCCAGTGGCTGTGGGAGCGGAACTCCCAACCTTGAACGCCGACGCACTGTTTCGAGAACTCTGCTTGCAGGCTGCTCACCGAGCGATCAGCCAGTCGCGCCTGAATATCCTTGCCCAGCACGAAGAACGTGCCGCTCAGGTTCGATTTGCGTAGGTATTCGGTGAGCCAGCCGGTGTTGTCCGGTTGCAGATTGGCGGCACTGTCGAAGGTCAGCAGGAACAGCCGGTCGTGCATCGCGTCGCCGTTGCGCTCGTAGTCACCGAAACGATCGAATTCGTTGCTGCTCTGCGGCGACAACGCGGCCTTGCGCAACAACTCGTCGAGGTACTGCACATGGAAGATCCGGCTCGGCTCGGCCCACTTGGTGTAATAACTGTCGTCACTGACGACGAACTTGGCGGCTTGCTCGCGCAGCGTTGGCAAGTCTTCTACAAGGAAGCAGAACGAGGCGTCCTGATCGCAGCTTTGCTGGGCGAAGTTGTAGTTGGCCAGCAGGCGCGGCCAGAGGCGTTGGCGCAGAATGTTGACCGCATCGATATTGACCGTGCGCAAGCCTAGACGCTGCGCCAGAGCGGCCTCGTCCATCGACTCGGTGCCCAGCAGGACACGGGCGAACATCAGGATTTCCGCCCGTGACGCCACGTCAAACAGGGTCGGGTTGCTAAGCTGCTCCGGCCAGGTACTGCGATCCAGCGTCGCCACATCGCCCGGCGCCGCGACGGCACCGAAGCTCAACAGCCACGCGGTGAATAAAAGAACAATGCGCAAAAGGGATGTCTCCATAACAAAACCCGCGCGGCACTATAGCTGATGTGCAAGGCTGAAGGACGCCGCCCTCACCCCAGCCCTCTCCCGGAGGGAGAAGGAGCTGACCTTCATTGATTTCAAAATTTGAGTTCAACTCGATAGATCATGTCGGCGTAAATCGACAGTACAACTCGGTCAGCCCCCTCTCCCTCCGGGAGAGGGCTGGGGTGAGGGAAAAATCCACCAGCCGTCGCAAATGCCGGAGCTTACTCATACCTATAACCCCCATAGCTGGAGTCAAATCGGACAACCCCCTAGAATCGCCCCCACGATTAAAGGAGACGACTTCATGCTGATGGTGATTTCCCCCGCCAAGACCCTCGATTACGAAACACCGCCGGCGACCCAGCGCTTCACTCAGCCGCAATACCTCGACCATTCCCAGGAACTGATCCAGCAACTGCGCGACCTGACGCCTGCGCAGATCAGCGAACTGATGCACGTGTCCGACAAAATCGGTGGGCTCAACGCCGCGCGCTTCGGCAGCTGGACGCCTGCCTTCACCCCGGAAAACGCCAAACAGGCACTGCTCGCGTTCAAGGGCGACGTCTACACCGGTCTCGACGCCCAGTCCTTCAGCGAAACCGATTTCGATTACGCGCAAAAACACCTGCGCATGCTCTCCGGTCTCTACGGGCTGCTGCGCCCGCTCGACCTGATGCAACCCTATCGTCTGGAAATGGGCACCAAACTGGCCAACGCCCGTGGCAAAGACCTGTACGCCTTCTGGGGTACGCGCATCAGCGAATGGCTCAACGAAGCGCTGACCGATCAGGGCGACGACGTGCTGCTCAACCTCGCCTCCAATGAATACTTTTCGGCGGTGAAACGCACAGCCCTGAACGCGCGGATCATCAACACCGAGTTCAAGGACCAGAAGAACGGTCAGTACAAGATCATCAGCTTCTACGCGAAAAAAGCCCGGGGCCTGATGAGCCGTTTCGTGATCCAGGAAAAGATCAACGATCCGGCCCAGCTCAAACAGTTCGATGTGCAGGGTTATCGCTACAGCGTCGAACAGTCGAAACCCGACAATCTGGTGTTTTTGCGCGACCACGCCCCAGAATAAAGCATGCCCAATGCACGACTCTTTGTATAAAGAGTCGTGCAGCTCGCACGATGTCAAAAAACCCTCGCACCATTTCGCCATTTTAATGGCGCCAGAAAAACCTCCCTGTCTTTTCTAAGATTAGTTTCACTCGACACTGATCATTTTTTTCAGTAGTGGCACCTAACTTTTTTCAGCGTAGTGGCACAAAACTATCTAACGTGATTTTTCGCCTGTTATTAAAGGTCGAAAACGAAAGTGCTATCAAATTGAGACTAGTGCCATCTCTGACAATATTTCAAGAAATTTCAGATTTCGCGATGAGCGGACAGGAACTTCGTCCGAATGCATAGCTCATACCACCGGTAACGATTCTCGCCGAGTTTGTACGAGATAACTTACGCAGAGCAGATAGCCATGTAACCAAGTTGTCACAGCAACTTGCCTAGATGACTAACTAGTCTCAAAACAGACGATGGACAGGAGATACGCACCATTTATATCCCCTACAAAGGCCATGGCCGCGCCCTAATAAACGTGCTCGCCTGAGCACCCAACCGCTTGATTTACGGGACCTTCATCCTGACATCGAGCGCGCAAGACGATTGCACAAGAGTCTTCTCCAAAGAGGATCGGCTGCATAACAGGGCAAGTCATAACAACAAGGCCTGGTTGCGCACATCTTGAGTGCACTTATTTAGACACTCGAAACTTAGTATGCCTGCACACGGCATTGTGGCGCCTGTGTGCCGCACTTTCGAGTGCACTAATGAACGCTGAACACCATTAACTCCGGCCTCTAAGGCCTGATATATACAGAGGTAATTGCGATGCGCATCAGCATATTTGGTTTGGGTTACGTTGGCGCAGTATGTGCCGGTTGCCTGTCTGCACGGGGCCATGACGTAGTTGGCGTCGATGTTGCCAAAGACAAGATCGACATGATCAACGCCGGCAAGTCGCCGATTGTTGAACCCGGCCTGGGCGAACTTCTGCAACAGGGTATCCAGACCGGTCGTCTGCGTGGCACGACCAACTTCGCCGAGGCGATTCGCGACACCGACCTGTCGATGATCTGCGTGGGTACGCCGAGCAAAAAGAACGGCGACCTGGAACTGAACTACATCGAAGCGGTATGCCGCGAGATCGGTTTTGTCCTGCGTGAAAAAACCACCCGCCACACCATCGTCGTGCGCAGCACCGTGCTGCCGGGCACCGTGGCCAACGTGGTGATCCCGATTCTCGAAGACTGCTCGGGCAAGAAGGCTGGCGTCGACTTCGGCGTTGCGGTCAACCCGGAATTCCTGCGTGAATCCACCGCCATCGCCGACTACGACCTGCCACCGATGACCGTCATCGGCGAGTTCGACAAGGCTTCGGGCGACGTTCTGCAATCGCTGTACGAAGAACTCGACGCACCGATCATCCGCAAGGACATCGCCGTTGCCGAGATGATCAAGTACACCTGCAACGTCTGGCACGCGACCAAAGTGACCTTCGCCAACGAGATCGGCAACATCGCCAAAGCAGTCGGCGTCGATGGCCGTGAAGTGATGGAAGTGGTCTGCCAGGACAAGACCCTCAACCTGTCCCAGTACTACATGCGCCCGGGCTTCGCCTTCGGCGGTTCGTGCCTGCCGAAAGACGTGCGCGCCCTGACCTATCGCGCCGGTTCGCTGGACGTCGAGGCGCCGCTGCTCAACTCGCTGATGCGCAGCAACGAATCGCAAGTGCAGAACGCCTTCGACATCGTGGAAAGCCACGACAAACGCAAAGTCGCCCTGCTCGGCCTGAGCTTCAAGGCCGGTACCGACGACCTGCGCGAAAGCCCGCTGGTGGAACTGGCCGAGATGCTGATCGGCAAGGGTTACGACCTGAGCATCTACGACAGCAACGTCGAGTACGCCCGTGTTCACGGCGCGAACAAGGACTACATCGAGTCGAAGATCCCGCACGTGTCGTCCCTGCTCAACGCGGACTTCGATTCGGTGATCGATAACTCCGACGTGATCATCCTCGGCAACCGCGACGAGAAGTTCCGCCCGTTGGCCCAGCAAGCGCCGCACGGCAAACAGGTCATCGACCTGGTCGGCTTCATGGCCAAAGCCACCGACGCCGGTACGCGCACCGAGGGTATCTGCTGGTAATGCAGACCTAAGCGACAAGCTTCGAGCTGCAGTACTTGCAGCCCGAAGCTTGCAGCTTGAAGCCTCCCTTACCTTCGGATGACGCTGATGAGCAAGCTCAAACATTTTTTTCTGCAATCAGCCGGCTGGCTTTTTTATCTCAGTCTGCTGATGGGCCTGGCCTTGATGCTGCCCACGTCCACATTCGACTCCGAGTCGAAGGACTTCATTTTCCTGATTGGCGCCGTGGGTATCTGGCGCTACTCGATGGGTGCAACGCACTTTGTGCGCGGCATGATTTTTCTCTACATCGTTTACCCGCACCTGCGTCGCAAAGTACGCAAGCTGGGTAAGGCGGCGGACCCGTCGCATGTGTTCCTGATGGTTACCAGTTTCCGGATCGACGCGCTGACCACGGCGCAGGTCTACAGCTCGGTGATCCGCGAAGCCATCGACTGCGAACTGCCGACCACCGTGGTCTGCTCGATCGTGGAAATGTCCGATGAGCTGCTGGTCAAGGCGCTGTGGGCGCGAATGAATCCGCCAGACCGCGTGAAGCTCGACTTCGTGCGCATTCCCGGTACCGGCAAACGTGATGGCCTGGCCTATGGTTTCCGCGCGATTTCCCGCCACTTGCCGGACGACCGCGCCGTGGTAGCCGTGATCGATGGCGACACCGTGCTCGGCGAAGGCACCGTGCGCAAGACCGTGCCGTGGTTCCAGCTGTTCGGCAACGTCGGCGGCCTGACCACCAACGAGTTCTGCGAAGTGCGCGGCGGCTACATCATGAGCGAATGGCACAAGCTGCGTTTCGCCCAGCGCCACATCAACATGTGCTCGATGGCCCTGTCCAAACGCGTACTGACCATGACCGGTCGTATGTCAGTGTTTCGCGCCACCGTGGTGACCAACCCGGAATTCATCGCCGACGTTGAAAGCGACTCGCTGCAACACTGGCGTCTGGGCCGTTTCAAGTTTTTGACCGGCGACGACAAGTCCAGCTGGTTCAGCCTGATGCGCCTCGGTTACGACACTTTCTACGTGCCTGACGCAGCGATCAACACTGTTGAACACCCGCCGGAAAAGAGCTTCATCAAGGCCAGCCGCAAACTGATGTTCCGCTGGTACGGCAACAACCTGCGGCAGAACTCGCGAGCGCTGGGCCTGGGTGTGAAACGCCTTGGCGCGTTCACCTCGGTGGTGCTGTTCGACCAACGCGTGTCGATGTGGACCTCCTTGCTTGGCCTGACCGTGGCGATGATCGCCAGCTTCAAGTACGGCACCGCGTTCATCCTGGTTTACCTGCTGTGGATCGGCATCACCCGCCTGATTCTGACCTTACTGCTGTCGTGTTCCGGTCACCGCATCGGCCCGGCTTACCCAGCGATTCTCTATTACAACCAGATCGTCGGTGCGCTGGTGAAGATCTACGTGTTCTTCCGCCTCGACCAGCAATCCTGGACTCGCCAACCCACTTCCCTGACCCGTGATCTCGCCAGCTTTCAACGTTGGTTCAACACCTGGTCGTCTCGGACCATGACCTTCTCCGCCGGCAGCATTTTCGTCGCCGTGCTGCTGATGATGGTCTGACCTGCCCCTATTGAATTAACAAGGAAATCGCCCCCATGAATACCGCCGTCAACGCCAACGTAGTGCATGAATCCGAAGCCCAGCGCCAACACGCCCGCGTGAAAATCCCGGCCAAACTGCGCTTCTTCGGTCCCGACCGGACGCCGGTCGAAGCGCGGGTCCTGGACCTGTCCGCCGGTGGTCTGGCGTTCAACGCCGGGCAACTGCCGCTGACCATTGGCCAGGTGTACAAGGCGCGTCTGCAATTCGTCATCGACAACCTCGGCATCGCCATGGACGTTGAATTGCAGGTGCGCTCCTTCGACCGCCAGACCGGCCGCGCCGGCTGCCAGTTCCAGAATCTGGAACCGCAGGATATTTCTACCCTGCGCCACTTGATCACCTCGCACCTGGCCGGCGACATCGTCAGCATCGGCGAAGTGCTGGCGACCCTGCAGCGCGACAACTTCACCAAGGCACGCAAGGTCAAGGACGGCGGCTCCGGCATGACCCCGTTCGGGCGCCTGAAAGCAGTGACCTTCAGCGCCGGTATCTTCGCGGTCGGCCTGGTCGCGGCGGGCTTCATTTTCAAATCGGTATACGGCATGTACTTCGTCAGCCACGCGCAGGCCGGTCTGGTCAGCGTACCGGGGATGAACATCACCATGCCGCGCGACGGCACCGTGCAGAGCCTGGTCAAGTCCGACGGCGTTGCAGCGAAAGGCGCGCCACTGGCGACCTTCAGCACCAGCATGCTCGATGTGCTCAAGGGTCATCTGGAAGAAGATCAACTGTCCCCGGCCAAGGTTGAAGAACTGTTCGGCAAGCAAATGACCGGCACCCTGACCTCGCCATGCGATTGCACCGTGGCCCAGCAACTGGTGGCTGACGGGCAATACGCGAGCAAAGGCGATGTGATCTTCCAACTGGTGCCGCGCAATACCCAGGCCACCGTTGATGCGCGCTTCTCCTATCGCCAGTTCGGCGACGTGCGTCCGGGCACCCCGGTGAGCTTCCAGATCGCCGGCGAAGACAAGACCCGCACCGGCAAGATCGTCAGCAGCACCAGCCTGAAAAGCGCCGACCTGTCCTCCGACATCCGCGTGCAGATCCAGCCTGACGAGCCGCTCGACAGCAGCTTGGCCGGCCGCCCGGTGGAAGTGAACAGCGACCGTGGCCCGAACCTGAACTGGCTGATCGACAAAGCCATGGCTGCCGGTCTTTAAGTCGAGGATATGCCTGTGACTACTCCACCCATCTCAAGCACACCACAAACCCTGTGGGAGCGAGCTTGCTCGCGAATGCATTCTGACATTCAGCCTCAGTGCCGACTGACACACCGCTTTCGCGAGCAAGCTCGCTCCCACATGGGTTCAGTGTGCGCATTGGCATTGGCGGTGAGTCTCGCCGGTTGCGCCGGCCTGCCCGATCAGCGTCTGGCCAACGAAGCGCTCAAACGTGGCGACACCGCCACCGCCGCGCAGAATTATCAGCAACTGGCCGATCTCGGTTACAGCGAAGCGCAAGTCGGCCTCGCCGATATCCAGGTCGACAGCCGCGACCCTGAGCAAATGAAACAGGCCGAAGCGACTTACCGCGCCGCTGCCAGTGTTTCGCCGCGCGCTCAGGCCCGTCTCGGCCGTTTGCTGGTGGCCAAGCCGGGCTCCACCGAAGCCGAGCACCACGAAGCCGAAAGCCTGCTGAAAAAAGCCGCCGCCAATGGCGAAGGCAACACGTTGATCCCGCTGGCGATGCTGTACCTGCAATACCCGCACAGCTTCCCCAACATCAACGCCCAGCAGCAGATCGATCAGTGGCGCAAATCCGGCTACCCGGAAGCGGGTCTGGCGCAGGTGCTGCTGTATCGCACCCAAGGCACCTACGACCAGCACCTGGATGACGTGGAAAAGATCTGCAAAGCCGCGCTCAACACCACCGACATCTGCTACGTCGAACTGGCCACGGTCTATCAGAAACGTGCCCAGCCAGAGCAACAGGCCGAGCTGATCAAGCAGATGCAGGCCGGTTACAGCCGTGGCACGGTCACCGCGCAGCGTGTCGATTCCGTCGCCCGTGTATTGGCCGATTCGACCCTCGGCAAGACTGACGAGAAAACCGCGCAGTCGCTGCTGGAGCCGATCGCTCCGGGTTACCCGGCGTCGTGGGTGACCCTCGCACAACTGCTCTACGACTACCCGGAACTGGGCGACGTCGACCAGATGATGAAGTACCTCGACAACGGCCGCGCCGCCGACCAGCCACGCGCCGAGCTGTTGCTGGGCAAGCTCTACTACGAAGGCAAACTGGTCCCGGCCGACGCCAAAGTCGCCGAAGAACATTTCCAGAAAGCCGTCGGGCGCGAAGTCGCCGCCGACTACTACCTCGGCCAGATCTATCGCCGTGGCTACCTCGGCAAGGTCTATCCGCAGAAAGCCCTCGACCACCTGCTGACCGCTGCGCGCAACGGCCAGAACAGCGCCGACTTCGCCATCGCCCAGCTGTTTTCCCAAGGCAAAGGCACCAAGCCCGACCCGCTCAACGCCTACGTGTTCAGCCAATTGGCCAAAGCACAAAACACTCCGCAAGCCGATGAGCTGGCGACCACCCTCGCCGCGCAACTGCCGCCCGAGCGTCTGGCCGAAGCCCAACGTCTGCTGCAACAAGAGCAAGCCAGCCGTGGCGCTCTGAACCCGAACACGCTGCAACTGCACGCCCTGCAAGAAGAAGACGGCGAGGAAAAATTATGAAGTTGAATCCATTCGTGAAGGCCGGCATTGGCCTTTCGTTCGCGCTGATCTGGTCTTGCCCGACACTGGCAGCGATGACTGAAACCAAGAACTTCGGCCTCGAAGTGAAAGTCACCGGCCAGTCCGAAGACGACCGTGACCTCGGCACCGCCAAGGGCGGTGACGTCAACGGCGTCGGCCTCGACCTGCGTCCGTGGATCTACGGCGAAAGCGGCGCGTGGAGCGCCTACGCCATGGGCCAGGCCGTGACCTCGACCGACATCATCGAAACCGACACCCTGCAACAATCCGACGGTGAACAAGCCACCGACAACAGTGATCGCAAAACCAAGAAAAACTACCTGGCGATGCGCGAGTTCTGGGTCGGTTACAGCGGCCTCACCCCGTACCCGGGCGAGATGCTCAAGTTCGGTCGCCAGCGCCTGCGCAATGACGACGGCCAATGGCGCGACACCAACATCGAAGCGCTGAACTGGACCTTCGACACCACCCTGTTGCGCGCCAACGCCGGTGTCGCCGAACGCTTCAGCGAATACCGCACCGACCTCAAAGAGCTGGCGCCGAAAGACAAGGATCGCCTGCACGCCTACGCCGATGCCGCCTATCAGTGGACGCCGGGCAACTGGGTCGGCATTCGCGGTCACCACACTCATGATGACGGCAAACTCGATTACGCCGAGCCGGGCGTAGCGCGCGATTCGCTGGATAAAACCGAGAACGGCGACATCAGCTGGCTCGGCCTGACCGCCGACAGCGACGCCTACAACTGGCGCAACACCAACACCGTCAACTACTGGGGCAGCATCACCGGCATGAGCGGCGACCGCGATACGGTCAACGCCTTGAACGCCGATGGCTCGCGTCCGGCACAAGCCAAGCGCAGTGATGACGTCAACGGCTGGGCCACCGACATCGGCGTACGCCTGCGCCTCGATCCGCAATGGCAAGTCGGCGGTGCCTACGCCCGCGCCAGCGCCGATTACGAACAGAACGGTCTGGAGAGCAACCGCTCCAACTACACCGGTACTCGTTCGCGTGTGCACCGTTTCGGTGAAGCCTTCCGTGGCGAAATGAACAACATGCAGACCGCCACCCTGTTCGGTTCGTGGATGGTCAACGACGAGTACGACGCCAGCCTGATCTACCACAAGTTCTGGCGCGTCGACGGCAACAAACCGGTGGGCAGCAACGGCATCAACGCCGTGGAAAACAACACCGACGACGCCACCGGCGCGATCCTTTCCAGCACCTCGCTGCCGCTTGAAGACGGCAACAAGGATCTGGGTCAGGAGATGGACCTGGTCGTCACCAAGTACTTCAAGCAAGGCCTGTTGCCGGCGGCGTTGAGCCAGTCGATCGACGAGCCATCGGCCCTGGTGCGTTTCCGTGGCGGTGTGTTCAAACCGGGCGATGCCTACGGCAAGCAGGTTGATTCGTACATGCACCGCGCGTTCATCGACGTGATCTGGCGCTTCTGATGCAAACCGCCAAGGGAGTGCCCGACATGCACCATGCAAGGAAAGGCTCGCTCAGCCTGTTGGCCGGCGCGATGTTGCTGGCCTCGGCTGGCGCCTTCGCCACTGTCGAACCGGCCAAGCCGGTGACGACTGCCAAGGAATTGCAGCAAGCAAAAACCTACACCGTCAGCAGCGCGCCGACGGAGGCGCTGAACCTGGCCGCGCCGAAACTACCGGACATTTCCGGCTACACCGCCGAAGCCGCTGCGGCGAAAATCGTCCGCAGCAAAGCAGGCAAAGTCAGCGTGCGCCGGATGATGCAGGAAGACGCGCTGAAGGACTTTATCGGCGGCGACAACAAGATGGCCGAATGGGTGGTGCGTCAGCACGGCATCCCCCAGGCGATCTTCGTCGATGACGGCTACATGAACCTCAAGGACCTGGCGCAGAAACTGCCCAAGCAGTACTTCAGCGAGACCTCGCCGGGCGTGTACCTGTCGAAGCTGCCGATCGTCGTCGGCCGTAAAGGCATCCTCGAAATCGACGGTCAGACCCAGGAACTGCGCCTGTCGCAAGAGGCCGGTTCGTTCCTGGTCAACGACGGCCAACTGTTTGTGCGTGACACCAAAGTCACCGGCTGGCGCGAAAAGGACAACGGCCCGGCGACCTTCCGTTCGCCGAAGGAATTCCGTCCGTTCCTGCTCGCCTGGGGTGGCACCGAGACCTACATCGTCAACAGCAAGATGGCCAGTTTCGGTTACGCCAACAGTAAGTCCTACGGCGTGAGTATTTCCCAGTACACGCCGAACATGGCCAAGGTGCTCAAGCGTCCTGAACCGACCGGCTGGATCGTCGGTTCCGAGTTCTCCGACATGTGGTACGGCTTCTACTGCTACGAGACCCGCGACTTCGTGGTCAAGGGCAACACCTACAAAGACAACATCGTCTACGGCATCGACCCGCACGACCGTTCCCACGGTCTGATCATTGCCGAGAACACCGTGTACGGTACGAAGAAGAAGCACGGGATCATTATTTCCCGTGAGGTCAACGACAGCTTCATCTTCAACAACAAGAGCTTCGACAACCACCTCTCGGGCCTGGTGATCGACCGTAACAGCGTCAACAACATCATTGCCTACAACGAGATCTACAAGAACCACACCGACGGCATCACCCTCTACGAGTCTGCCGACAACCTGCTGTGGGGCAACAAGGTCATCAGCAACAAGCGCCACGGCATCCGCATTCGTAACAGCGTAAACATCCGCCTCTACGAAAACGTCGCCATGGCCAACGGTTTGACCGGTGTCTACGGCCACATCAAAGACCTCACCGACACCGACCGTGACATCAAGCTCGACCCGTTCGATGCACAGGTGTCGCTGATCGTCGTTGGCGGTGAACTGGCAGCCAATGGCAGCGGCCCGCTGTCGATCGATTCGCCTTTGAGTGTCGAGCTGTATCGCGTGTCGATGCTGGCGCCGACCAAATCCAGCGGCATCAGCTTCAACGGCATCCTCGGCGAGCGCCAGGATGAAATTCTCGACCTGCTGGTGCGCCAGCAGAAAGCCGTGCTGATCGACCCTGTCGAACGCCAGACCGAAATGCAGGACTGAGGATAATTTTATGCACCCACACTTGATCAAATTACTCAGCCTGTCGGCCCTGACCGTGGGCATTCTCGCGGCCAGCAACGGTGCGCGCGCCGATGAAGGCGCCGCTGCCACACCGCCGAAGTTCAGCGCCGAACCGTGCTGCAACCTGTGCCCGGCCGCCCATGACGCGAAGAACTACACCACGCGTTATCAGCAAAACTTCACCACCCTGGTGCAGGCGCAAGGCGACTGGCTGTTCCGGACTCAGGAAGATTTGCGCACCGAGTTCAACACCACCCCGGCCGGCTACAAACGCCTGCAACAGCTGCACGATGCGTTCAAAGCCAAAGGCGTAGAGCTGGTGATCGTTTACCAGCCGACCCGTGGCCTGGTGAACCGCAACAAGCTCAACCCGCAGGAAAAAGCCGCGTTCGATTACGAGAAAGCGCTGGGCAATTACAAAACCATGCTCGGCCGTTTCGCCAAGATGGGTTACGTGGTGCCGGATCTGTCGCCGCTGACCAACGAATCGCTGCCGGACACCCTGCCCGCCCACGATTTCTACTTCCGCGGCGACCAGCACTGGACCCCTTACGGCGCACAGCGCACGGCGAAAATCGTTGCCGAGAAGGTCAAGCAGATCCCGGCCTTCGCCGACATTCCCAAGCGTGAATTCGAAACCAAGCGCTCCGGGCGCATGGGCAAGACCGGTACCTTGCACAACATGGCCGGGCAACTGTGCGGCACCAGTTACGCGATCCAGTACATGGACCAGTTCACCACCGAGCCGAAAGGTGAGGCTGGCGATGGCGACCTGTTCGGTGATTCCGGCAACCCGCAAATCACCCTTGTGGGCACCTCGCACAGCGGCAAGAACTACAACTTCGCCGGCTTCCTCGAAGAAGCCATCGGCGCTGACATTCTCAACGTCGCCTTCCCCGGCGGTGGTCTGGAAGGTTCGATGTTGCAGTACCTCGGCAGCGACGAATTCCAGAAGACCCCGCCGAAAATTCTCATCTGGGAATTCTCGCCGCTGTACCGCCTCGACCAGGAAACCATCTATCGCCAGATGATGTCTCTTCTCGACAACGGCTGCGAAGGCAAAGACGCGCAAATGTCCGCGAGCACCACGCTCAAGCCGGGCAGCAAACAAGAACTGCTGGTCAACAGCAAGAACCTGAACCTGCAGAACAGCAGCCATCAGGTCGACATCCGCTTCGCCGACCCTTCGGTGAAAACCCTGCAAGCCACCCTCTGGTACATGAACGGTCGCCACGAGGACATCAAGATCGAGAAACCGGAAACCTCCGACACCGACGGTCGTTTCGCCTTTGAGCTGCGCACGGACGAAGACTGGGCCTCGCAAAACCTGCTGGCGGTCGAAGTCCAGGGCCCGGAAGCGGGCACCGCGCCACAGAAAGTCGAAGCGAAAATCTGCAAACGCAACGTATTCCCGGGCGCTGGGCAACAAACCGCTCAGGTCGGGCAATGAGGTCTGCTATGCGAAACTCGAAACTGAAAACTCTTTTAGCGCCGACGCTGCTCGGGCTGGCAATCTTCGCCGGCACCGCGCAGGCCGCCGCGCCACTGCGTCCACCTCAGGGCTATTTTGCGCCTGTGGATAAATTCAAGACCGGTGACAAAAGCGAAGGCTGCGATGCGATGCCGACGCCGTACACCGGGCCGCTGCAATTTCGCAGCAAATACGAAGGTTCGGACAAGGCCCGCGCAACGCTGAACGTGCAGTCGGAAAAAGCCTTTCGCGACACCACCAAAGACATCACCACGCTGGAACGCGGCACCGCCAAACGGGTGATGCAGTTCATGCGCGACGGTCGCCCGGAGCAACTCGATTGCACGCTGAATTGGCTGACCGCGTGGGCCAAGGCCGATGCGTTGATGTCGAAAGACTTCAACCACACCGGCAAGTCGATGCGCAAATGGGCGTTGGGCAGCATGGCCTCTTCGTACATTCGTCTGAAGTTCTCCGACTCGCACCCGCTGGCGCAGCATCAGCAGGAGGCGCAGTTGATCGAGGCGTGGTTCAGCAAAATGGCCGATCAGGTCGTCAGCGACTGGGACAACCTGCCGCTGGAAAAAACCAACAACCACTCGTACTGGGCCGCCTGGTCGGTGATGGCGACTTCGGTCGCGACCAACCGCCGCGACCTGTTTGACTGGGCAGTGAAGGAATACAAGGTTGGCGTCAATCAAGTCGATGCCGACGGCTTCCTGCCGAACGAACTCAAGCGTCAGCAACGCGCTCTCGCCTATCACAACTACGCCCTGCCGCCGCTGGCGATGATCGCCAGTTTCGCCCAGGTCAACGGTGTCGATCTGCGTCAGGAAAACAACGGCGCGCTGAAACGTCTCGGTGATCGAGTGTTGTCGGGGGTGAAAGACCCGGATGAGTTCGAGAAGAAGAACGGCAAAGAGCAGGACATGACCGATCTGAAAGAGGACATGAAATTCGCCTGGCTCGAACCGTTTTGCACGCTCTACACCTGTGCGCCGGATGTGATCGAGAAGAAGCACGGCATGCAGCCGTTCAAGACTTTCCGCCTGGGTGGGGATCTGACCAAGGTCTACGACCCGTCGCATGAGAAGGGCAACAAAGGCTCATAAAGCAAAAGCCCCTCACCCTAACCCTCTCCCAAAGGGAGAGGGGACTGACCGAGGTGGCTGTGCGAGTTACGCCGAAATGAAATACCGAGTCGGTCTCAGGTGTTGAAAAACAACCGAGATCAGGCGGCACAGAAATACCGAGTTGATCTCAGGTGTTGAAAAACAATCGAGATCAGGCTGCACAGAAATACCGAGTCGATCTCCATTTTTGAAAACCATGGAGATCAGGCTCCCTCTCCCTCCGGGAGAGGGCGGGGGGTGAGGGCAAGTTTTCAAGGCCCGGCACAACCCTGACAGAAACACCGTTTCACCCCTCCACGACCACGGGGGGTTTGGGGGGGCTTTGGCCCTTGACTGTTGGTTCAAACATGGAGAGATCGGGATGGTATTTTCATCCAACGTGTTCCTGTTTCTGTTCTTGCCGATCTTTCTCGGCTTGTACTACTTAAGCGGGCAACGCTATCGCAACCTGCTGCTGCTGATCGCCAGCTACGTGTTCTACGCCTGGTGGCGTGTGGACTTCCTCGCGCTGTTCGCAGCTGTCACGCTGTGGAACTACTGGATCGGCCTTAAAGTCGGTGCCGCCGGTGTGCGGACCAAACCGGCGCAGCGCTGGCTGTTGCTTGGCGTCGCGGTTGACCTGTGCATCCTCGGCTACTTCAAGTACGCCAACTTCGGTGTCGACAGCATCAACGCGATGATGACCTCGGTCGGTCTTGAGCCGTTCATCCTCACCCACGTGCTGTTGCCGATCGGTATCTCGTTCTACATCTTCGAGTCGATCAGCTACATCATCGACGTGTATCGCGGCGACACCCCGGCCACGCGCAACCTGATCGACTTCGCCGCGTTCGTAGCGATCTTCCCGCACTTGATCGCCGGCCCGGTGTTGCGTTTCCGCGACCTCGCCGACCAGTTCAACAACCGCACGCACACCCTCGACAAGTTCTCCGAGGGCTGCACGCGGTTCATGCAGGGTTTCATCAAGAAGGTCTTCATCGCTGACACCCTCGCGGTGGTCGCTGACCATTGCTTCGCCCTGCAAAACCCGACCACCGGCGATGCCTGGCTTGGCGCGCTGGCGTACACCGCGCAGCTGTATTTCGACTTCTCCGGCTACAGCGATATGGCGATTGGTCTGGGCCTGATGATGGGTTTCCGTTTCATGGAAAACTTCAAGCAGCCGTACATCAGTCAGTCGATCACCGAGTTCTGGCGCCGCTGGCACATCAGCCTGTCGACCTGGCTGCGTGACTATCTGTACATCACCCTCGGCGGTAACCGTAAAGGCACGCTGATGACCTATCGCAACCTGTTCCTGACCATGCTCCTCGGTGGTCTGTGGCACGGCGCGAACATCACTTACATCGTCTGGGGCGCGTGGCACGGCATGTGGCTGGCGATTGAAAAAGCGCTGGGCCTGAACACCTCGCCGCGCAGCCTCAACCCGATCCGCTGGGCGCTGACTTTCCTGCTGGTGGTCATGGGCTGGGTGATTTTCCGTGCCGAGAACCTGCACGTTGCCGGGCGCATGTACGGCGCGATGTTCAGCTTTGGCGACTGGTCGCTGTCGGAACTCAATCAGGCCAGCCTCACCGGCCTGCAAGTGGCGACATTGGTTGTTGCGTACGTGACGCTGGCGTTCTTCGGTCTGCGCGATTTGTACACCAATCAGCCGCCAGCCAAGACCAAGCCTGAAGTCAACGTCGAGGCCAACGGCCCTGCCACCGCGACCCCGGGAATGATCAAAGCCGCACCCGGCGAAAACCCGGCGAGCATCCATGAACCTGGCTACACCGTCGGCGTCGAAGCCCAGGTGCAGCCGGCTTACTGGACGGCGGACTGGTCCCGTTACGTGATGCGCGGTCTGATCCTGCTGCTGTTCATCGCCTCGATTCTCAAACTCTCGGCGCAAAGCTTCTCGCCGTTCCTTTACTTCCAGTTCTGAGGGATCTGACATGACCCGCTCATTACGCATCTTCTACATTGCCCTGTTCCTGGTGACCCTGTTGGTCCTTGGTTTGTGGTCGGTTCGCAGCTTCTTCGGTTTCAGCACCAATGCCGACGCTACGGTGCTCAACGGTCGCTGGACCAAGGCTGTGGAAACCCACTACGACGATGAATTCCCGATCAAGCGTCTGGGCACCAATCTCTGGGCCGCGCTGGATTTCAAACTGTTCAACGAAGGTCGTCCGGGCGTGGTGCTCGGTCGCGATCAGTGGTTGTACAGCGATGAGGAATTCAACCCGATCGTCAACGAAGAGCTGAACCTGCAAGGCAACTACGCGCTGGTCGAAGGCGTACGCCAGACCCTGAAAGCGAAAGGCGTGAAACTGGTGATGGCGATCGTGCCGGCCAAGGTTCGTCTGTACCCGGAGCATCTGGGTGAAGTGAAACCGGCGAGCATCCACGAAAACCTCTATCAGGATTTCCACCAACGTGTGGCGGCCGACAAGATCCTCGCCCCGGACCTGCTCAAGCCATTGCAACAGGCCAAGCAGAACGGTCAGCAAGTGTTCCTGCGGACTGACACCCACTGGACGCCGGAAGGCGCCGAGATCGCCGCCAACACCCTGGCGAAAACCATCGCCGACAAGTTCCCGCTCAGCGGCGAGCCGCAGCGCTTCGTCACCACGCCAGCCGAGAAGGTCACGCACAAGGGCGACCTGCGTCTGTTCCTGCCGCTCGATCCGCTGTTCGAAAACCTGATGCCGGCGCAAGAGCCGCTGCAAAAGCGCAATACCGTCGCGGCTGGCGAGCAGCCTGCCGGTGACGACGCGCTGTTCGCCAGCAATGAAGTGCCGGTGGCACTGGTCGGCACCAGCTACAGCGCCAACCCCAACTGGAACTTCGTCGGTGCGCTGAAACAAGCGCTGCACAGCGACGTGGTGAGCTACGCCGAAGACGGCCACGGCCCGATCCTGCCGATGCTCAGCTACCTGAAAAGCGATGACTTCAAGAACAGCCCGCCACAGGTGCTGATCTGGGAGTTTCCTGAACGTTATCTGCCTGTGAACAACGAAATCGGCGACGCCGACCCGCAGTGGGTCGCAGAGCTTAAACAAGCCGGTGCTCGCCAACAAAACGTAGCCATCAACACTAAATCCGAGACGCCCGATCGGGCGCAAAACTGAAAGAGAGGTACACCATGACTTTCACTACTACTCCTCGTCGTCTCGCTAAAAGCTTCGCACTGGTTGCTGGCCTCAGCGTGCTTTCCGTGCCTGCCTTCGCCGGTGGCGACGCCGCGCTGTACGGCCCGACCGCACCGAAAGGCTCGACCTTTGTGCGTGTCTATAACGCCAGCAACGCTGAAGTCAGCGCCACTGTCGGCAGCACCAACCTGAGCGACGTTGCGCCACTGGCCAGCAGTGACTTCAGCTTCATGCCGGGCGGTGATTACAGCGCCAAAGTTGGCAGCCAGACCCTGCCGGTGAAACTCGCCGGTGACCACTACTACACCTTGGTCAACAACGCTTCCGGCGCGCCGCAATTGATTGAAGAGCCGCCGTTCAAGAACAAGCAGAAATCCCTGGTGCGCGTACAGAACCTCAGCGACAAGCCGCTGACCCTGAAGACTGCCGACGGCAAGACCGACGTGGTGCCGAACGTGGCCGCCAAGGGCCGTGGCGAACGTGAAATCAACCCGGTGAAAGTCAGCCTGGCGCTGTACGAAGGTGACAAGAAAGTCGGCGACGTGAAGCCGGTCGCCCTTGAGCGCGGTGAAGCGGCGGTGCTGTACGTCACCGGCAGCGGCAGCAGCCTGTCGCCAGTCTGGGTGAAACGCCCGGTATCGACTCGCTAATCATTTTTCCTGACTGACACATATCCCCTGTGGGAGCGAGCTTGCTCGCGAAAGCGGTCTGACATTCAACAGATGTGTCGACTGATACGCCGCCTTCGCGAGCAAGCTCGCTCCCACAATGAATCGGGTTGTCAGTTCGGGTACGAGACAAAAACAAGAGTGAAACGACACAGCGTTCGTGCCTCTAACCAATCGATTTTATGGAGTAAACAATATGATTCCGGTGATCTTGTCAGGTGGTAGCGGTTCGCGTCTCTGGCCGCTTTCGCGTAAGCAGTTCCCTAAGCAATTCCTCGCCCTGACCGGCGAACACACGCTGTTCCAGCAGACCCTCGAGCGCCTGGTGTTCGAAGGCATGGACACCCCGATCGTGGTCTGCAACAAGGATCACCGCTTCATCGTCAACGAGCAGTTGGCCAATCGCAAACTGGAATGCCAACGCATTCTCATGGAGCCGTTCGGCCGCAACACTGCGCCAGCCGTAGCGCTGACCGCGATGATGCTGGTCAATGAAGGCCGTGACGAACTGATGCTGGTACTGCCGGCCGACCACGTACTGGAAGACCAGAAAGCCCTGCAACGTGCTCTGGCCCTGGCCACCGTCGCTGCCGAAAACGGCGAAATGGTCCTGTTCGGCGTACCGGCGACCAAACCGGAAACCGGTTACGGCTACATCAAATCCACCGGCGATTCGCTGCTGCCAGAAGGCGTCAGCCGCGTTTCGCACTTCGTCGAAAAACCTGACGTGAAACGTGCCACCGAGTACGTCGAATCCGGCGGTTACTACTGGAACAGCGGCATGTTCCTGTTCCGCGCCAGCCGCTTCCTCGAAGAACTGAAAAAGCACGACCCGGACATCTACGACACCTGCCTGCTGACCCTCGAACGCAGCCAGCAGGACGCCGACACCATCACCTTCGACGAAGCCACCTTCGCCTGCTGCCCGGACAACTCCATCGACTACTCCGTCATGGAAAAAACCCAGCGCGCCTGCGTCGTGCCGCTGACCGCTGGCTGGAGCGATGTCGGTTGCTGGTCGTCGCTGTGGGAAGTCAACGAGAAAGACGCCAACGGCAACGTCACCAAAGGCGATGTAGTGATTCAGGACAGCAAGAACTGCATGATCCACGGCAACGGCAAACTGGTGTCGGTGATCGGTCTGGAAAACATCGTCGTGGTCGAGACCAAAGACGCCATGATGATCGCCCACAAAGACAAGGTTCAGGGCGTCAAGCAAATGGTCAACACGCTCAACGAACAGGGCCGCAGCGAAACCCAGAACCACTGCGAGGTGTACCGTCCGTGGGGTTCGTACGACTCGGTGGACATGGGCGGGCGTTTCCAGGTCAAGCACATCTCGGTGAAACCGGGCGCATGCCTGTCGCTGCAGATGCACCACCACCGCGCCGAGCACTGGATCGTGGTCAGCGGCACCGCCGAAGTGACCTGCGATGAAAACGTGTTCCTGCTCTGCGAAAACCAGTCGACCTACATCCCGATCGCCTCGGTGCACCGCCTGCGCAACCCGGGCAAGATCCCGCTTGAAATTATCGAAGTGCAATCGGGTTCGTACCTGGGTGAAGACGATATCGAACGTTTCGAAGATATCTACGGCCGCTCCACCCCGATCGAACGCGGCGTGTCGGTGAAAACCATCGCGCAATAACTGATCGATAAAACAAGAAGCCCCCGTCCAGCCCGCTGCGTCCCCTATCCGCAGCGGGTTGGGCGGGTGCTTTTTTTGTCATGATTTTGTGTCGCCTGAAATGGCCTCTTCGCGAGCAGGCTCGCTCCCACACTTGAAATGCACTCCCCTGTGGGAGCGAGCCTGCTCGCGAAGAGGCCCGGTCAGACACCGCAAGTCCCGATGCCCATCGCCAACCTCACCTACGCTTAGGTAGGATGACCCTCTCTCTTTTCGAGGTTGTGCGACATGTTCATCGGCATTCTGCTGGTCATCACCTGGTTGATCCTGCTGTTGCGCTACCCGGCCAAGGCCCTGCCGGTGTCGGTGGCGGCGGCGATTGGCCTGGGTTTCGTGGCCATGTGGGTGGTGTGGCTGGACAACCGCGAGATCAAGCAACTGGCGCGCCTTGAGATGCGTATTGCCTACGCCCCCGAACAATGCCCGGCCGATCGTCCGCTGCAACTGAAAATGAAGAACGGCAACGACGTGCCCCTGACCGAACTGCGCTGGCGCATCGCTGCCTACGCGCCGGGCGACACGGTCAATCTGGCCGACAACCAATACACCGCGCCACGCTATCGCGGCCCCGGCGAATTGCAGGCCGGTGGCGAATGGGAAGACTGTCTGCCCCTGCCACCGCTGCGCCCCGGATATCGCCCGCAAACCCTGGAGTTTCGCGCCGAGCGTTTGCAGGGCAGTTTCTCCGACTGATCCCCTTCCCCACTCTTTTGCACAAGGAATGCGCCATGCCCGTTGCGTTGATTACCGGTTGTTCCAGCGGCATCGGCCGTGCCCTCGCCGACGCGTTCAAAGCCACCGGTTTCGAGGTCTGGGCCAGTGCGCGCAAGACTGAAGACGTGGCGGTGCTGGCGGCAGCCGGGTTCACCGCCGTGCAACTCGACGTCAATGACAATGCGGCGCTGGAACAACTCGCCGAGCGGATCAACCAGCAACACGGCGGCCTCGATGTGCTGATCAACAACGCCGGCTATGGCGCCATGGGACCGCTGCTCGACGGCGGTGTGGCGGCCATGCAGCGTCAATTCGAAACCAACGTGTTTTCGATTGTCGGCGTCACCCGCGCGCTGTTCCCGGTGCTGCGCCGGGCCAAGGGGCTGGTGGTGAATATCGGCAGCGTTTCAGGGGTTCTGGTCACACCGTTCGCCGGTGCGTACTGCGCCTCGAAAGCGGCAGTGCATGCTTTGAGCGATGCCTTGCGCATGGAACTGGCACCGTTCGGCATTCGCGTCATGGAGGTTCAACCGGGGGCAATCCAGTCGAGTTTTGCCAAGAACGCCGGGCATGAAGCCGAACAGTTGATCAATGAACAATCGCCGTGGTTTCCACTGCGTGAGGGCATTCGCGCGCGGGCCAAGGCGTCGCAGGACAAGCCGACCCCGGCCAGTGAGTTTGCCGCTGAACTGTTGAAGGCTGTGCAGCAGAGCAAACCGCCACGGTTGGTTCGTATTGGTAATGGCAGCCGGGCGTTGCCGTTGTTGGCGGCGTTGTTGCCTAAAGGGTTGCTGGAGTCGACATTGATGAAGCGGTTCGGGTTGCGCGCAAAGCTCTGAGACCGGGTTGACGCTTTCGCGAGCAGGCTCGCACACATTGGATATCTGTCATGCCGAAGGTCCCCTGTGGGAGCGAGCCTGCTCGCGAAGAGGCCAGATCAGCCAACACTCATCCCCAGCCTTTCATGAAATCAATGAACGCCCGCACTTTCAGCGGCAAATGCCGGGTGTCCGGGTACAGCGCATACACCCCCTGCTGCGCAAACCGGTAATCCACCAGCAAACGCTGCAACCGCCCGGCATCGAGATCGTCCTGAATCAACCATTGCGGCAAAATCGCCACACCTTGCCCGGTCAACGCAAACGCCCGCAGCGTCGCCGAGTTGTCGGCGACGATGGCCGTGGTTCCCGGTTTTGGCTGGTAGACATGTTCCT
This sequence comes from Pseudomonas sp. P4_D7, assembly GCF_056401755.1. Classification (NCBI taxonomy): domain Bacteria; kingdom Pseudomonadati; phylum Pseudomonadota; class Gammaproteobacteria; order Pseudomonadales; family Pseudomonadaceae; genus Pseudomonas; species Pseudomonas sp. P4_D7. The sequence goes on from NZ_JBFUIR010000040.1 coordinate 59,290, forward strand.
CACCGGCCGGATCGGTCACCGTCAACTCCGGCACTCGCCCATGGCCCAGGGTCGGCATCGACTCCAGCGTGGCCAGCGTGACCACCGGCGCGAAGCGTTCGACCAACCCTGGCGCCGCCACGGCAAATATTTCGAACGTCGACAACTGCACCGCACGCAGATTGGAGTCGTGCATGCGTCCCAGCCGAATCGCCATGTCAAAGCGCTCGGAAATCAGATCGGCATGGGTCGAGGATGTGGACAGATGAATGTTCAGTTGTGGTTGCTGCTGGCGAAACACCTCAAGCGCCGGCACCACCTGAGCCAAGGCAAACTCGACCGTCGTGGTGATACGCAGTGTGCCCTTGAGCTGTGCATGCTCGGAACGCGCCTCTTCGATCGCCAGCCGCGCTTCATCCAATGTGCGCAAACAGCGTCGATAAAAGCGCTCACCGGCATCGGTCAGCGCCAGTTGCCGCGTATTGCGGGTGAGCAAGGTCACGCCCAGTTCTTCCTCCAGGCGCTTGAGGTTGAAACTGACCACGGCGCGCGTTTGCCCCAATGTGTCGGCAGCAGCCGTGAGTGATCCCGCCTCGACCACCGCTTTGAAGGTGTCAAACCGATCCAGACTGACCATATCCAAGGCACTCTTTGTCAAAATGATTTTGACAAACTAGCAGCCAAACCAGCGTTTTCCTATGACCAGAAGCGCCCTACCCTGCACGTCTCATCACAGGGAAGCTGCCATGGCTTATCGCTCGAAAGTCGCGCTGGTGTATTTGTTGGGCTTCGCGCTCGACTTGCTGAACATGTTCGTCGCCAGCATCGCCTACCCCGACATCGCGCAACAATTGCACGCCTCGGTGACGCAACTGGCTTGGATCAGCAACGCCTACATGTTGGGCCTGACGCTGATCATTCCATTGAGCGTGTGGCTGGCGACCCGGGTTGGCGAGCGGCGCTTGATCCTCGCCTCGCTGCTGCTGTTCGGTGTGGGCTCGGCACTGGTGGCGCAGGCGGGATCGATTGAAAGCCTGATTGCCTGGCGACTGCTGCAAGGCCTCGGTGGCGGACTGCTGCTGCCGGTGGGCCAGGCCTTGGCGTATCGACAGTTCCCGGCGACGCAACGCGCGCACTTCACCGGAGTGGTGTTGCTGGTGGCGCTGCTGGTGCCGGCACTGTCGCCGGCGGCCGGTGGACTGATCGTTCAGGCGTTATCCTGGCGCTGGATTTTTTACCTGAATCTGCCGGTGACACTGCTCGCACTTGGGCTTGGCCTGCTCTGGTTGAAAGCCGATCAACCGTTGACTGAACGCCCGACGCTGGACGCGCGCGGCCTGCTGCTGGCAGCCTCGGCGCTAAGTTTACTGTTGATCGCCATCAGTCTGTTGAGCGACGCCGACACCCGTAACCTCGGCATCGTTGCCCTGCTGCTAAGCCTTCTGACCCTGTGCATTTACCTGCGCGATGGCTGGCGCAAACCCGGCGCGATCCTCGATCTGCAACTGATCAAGAACCCGTCGCTGCGTCTGGCGATGCTGATCTACCTGTGCGTGCCGGGAGTGTTCACCGGCACCCACATGATAGCCGTGCTGTACCTGCACAACCTCGGTGTCGGCGCGGCACAAACCGGCGCGCTGATGCTGCCGTGGGCAGTCGGCTCGGGGGTGGCGATCATGCTTGGCAAGCGCAGCTTCAACCGCCTCGGCCCCAAGCCATTGCTCAGCGCCGGCATGCTCGTGCAATGCCTGGGCATCGTTTTGCTGATGCGCAGCGAACAACCCGCCAGCACGCCGCTGATCATTGCCTATGCCCTGATGGGGCTGGGCGGTAGCCTGTGCAGCGTCACCGCGCAGACCTTGGCCTTTGTTGGCATCGCGCCAGAAAAAATGGGCCACTCCAGTGCCCTGTGGAACATCAATCGCCAACTCGGTTTCTGCCTCGCGGCGGCGCTGCTCGGCTCACTGCTGGGCGCCTTGGGCGGTGTTGATTTCCAAGCCTGCTTTATCGCTGCCGCGCTGCTCACGCTGTTGCCGATGGTCGCCGTCCTGCGTTTCGACTCGGCCCACGTGCTCGCGCTATTGAACCCGACTACCCTTGAGGAAAAAACTGCATGAACGACGCCACGCCCTACCTGGACGAAGTGATCCAGGCGCACGAAGCCATCGAACGATGGTTTGCCGTAGAAGAAGATGACGCCGCGCTGCAGCGCTTGCTGGCGCGTTTTTCGCCACGCTTTTCCATGGTGACGCCGTTGGGCCGAGCCCTGGATGTCGATGCCTTGCGCCTGCTGTTCCGAGCCGCAGGCGGACAGAAGAAAGGTTTCAGAATCCAGCTCAGTGAGTTACGTGTGATTGCCTTGCATCAGCGCGGCGCGACCGTGAGTTACCGCGAACAGCAGAGCGATGCGAGCGGTGTGCACACGGATCGGCGTTCGACCGTGGTGTTTGAAAAACTCGAAACCGGGCGGGTGTTGTGGCTGCATTTGCAGGAGACGTTTTGTGCTGATTGAAGATTCGGCATTCTCTGAGACACCGAGCTGCCCTCTTCGCGAGCAAGCTCGCTCCCACAAGGGATCCTGGTTGCGCCGCAGATCCAATGTGGGAGCGAGCTTGCTCGCGAATGGCAGCGACTCGGTTCATCAGTTATCCACAGCGCTCTGATTCACTACCACCGTGCAGGTAATCCCCGCCGCCAGCAGCACACCTTCCGGCACTTCATCAATGTGAATGCGCACCGGCACCCGCTGCGCCAGTCGTACCCAGTTGAACGTCGGGTTTACATCGGCAATCAGCTCGCGGCTTTCCGGGTTGTCGCGGTCATAAATGCCGCGCGAGATGCTCTCCACGTGGCCCTTCAAGACTTCGCCGCTCATCAACTGCATGTCGGCCTTGTCACCGACTTTGACGTGGGGCAGTTTGGTTTCTTCGAAGAAGCCGTAAACCCAGAACGAGTTCATGTCGACCACGGCCATTTTCGCCTCGCCGATGCGCGCGTAATCACCGCGATGCACATTGAGGTTGGTCACATAACCGTCGACCGCCGCGCGTACTTCGGTGCGTTTGAGGTTGAGTTCGGCGGCTTCCAGTTGCGCCTGCGCGTGTTGGTAATCGGCCAGCGCGGCGTCGGCGATGTTGCTGGCGTCGTCGCGGTTTTCCTTGGAGATCACCAGGTTGTCCAGATCGGCGCGGCGATGGGCGTTGACCTTGCGCATCTCCCACGTCGACTTGCGCGAGGCGACCAGCGACTGCGCCTGTTTCACCGCGATGCGGTAGTGCTCGGGGTCGATCTGCATGAGCAGATCGCCCTTCTTCACTAACTGGTTGTCGCGCACCGGCACATCAATCACTTCACCGGTAACGTCGGCGGCGACGTTGATGATGTCGGCGCGCACCCGGCCATCGCGGGTCCACGGCGTGTTCATGTAGTGCTCCCACAGCGTGCGGCCGATCCACAACGCCAGGGCCAGCACCAACAGGGTTGCGAGCAGGCTGAAAAACTTTTTCATCACGATGTTCTCAACGGTAGACAGTCAGCGCCATGGCGCCGAACAGACAGGTAAACAGACTCAGACGCAGCAGCGCCGGGTGCCAGAAAAAACGGTACAGATCGAACCCGGACAAGAAGCGGTCCACCGCCCAGGCCAGTGCCGCAGCGATGAAAAATATCAAGGTCATGGTCGGCATGTACACGCCGTGGAAGGCGATTTCACGAGGCATGGGCAAGTCCTTCGGGCTTGGCGATGGCGTAGGCAGCGAGTGGAGATTGCGGGTCGAGCAGCGAAGTGCGGATGAAGTGCAGATAGCTCTTCACCCGACGCAATGCTGAGGTATCGAAGTGCGGCGCGAATGGCTCATCGGTCGCCGCCACGCGACTGATCGCATGATCGACAGCGACCAGTGCGCGTTCGAGATTGCTGGCGTTCGGTTGCAGAAACAGCCGCACCAGCGCGCGACCCATTACGCGGATCGCCTGGCGCCACGGTTGCGATTCGGCATAGGCCGGGTGCACCGGCAAAATCGCCTGCTCCTTGCGCAGCTCGATGATCGCGTGGCCGACTTCCAGGACCACGAACATCCAGCGCAGCAGGTTCTTCTGCACCTTCGGCTGCCCGGCCGCGAGACCGTAAGCCTGATGCAGCAAATCACGGGTGCGACTCTCGAAACTCGACGCCAGGCCTTTGAGCTTGCCGCTGATCGCGTAAACCACTTGGCCACGCAGATCCTGCTCCAGACGCCTCCACAACCAGCGGCTGTTCGGCGGCAGGATAATCGCCCCCGCCGCCGCGCAGACCAGCATGCCCATGACCATGGCGATGTAGTCGTTGATGAAGGTGTACGGGTTGTAGATGGTCAGGTTGTCCGGCACCGAACCGGTGCTGAAGAAGATCAGCAAACCTAGGCCGACACCGGCGTATTGCGGCCGCGACGTGAGGAACGAACCAAGCACGATCACCGGCGCGAGCATCACGCACAGCAGCGGGAAACCATCGATCCACGGGAAGATGAAAAACATCTCGACGAAGCCGATCAGCGCGCCGAGAAACGTGCCGCAGGCCATTTGAAATGCCATACGTTTGGGGTTCGGCGTAGCGGCGGAGAGGCCCACGGTAGCGGCGGCAATCAGCGTCATCGTCGCGCCGCTTGGCCATGCGGTGGCGACCCAGTAACTGCCGAGCACAACCAGAATGAACGAGGCGCGAATGCCCGACGCAGCGGCTGCCCACCAGTTGGTTTGTGGGGTGAACGGCTCGTCCCAGCGCTCTCGTTCGTGGCGGTGATCGGCCAGGGATGCGTGGGTCTGTGCATAAC